>JBFGDW010000042.1:0-16027 GCA_041580435.1 Candidatus Polarisedimenticolia bacterium
CGAGCGGCCGAAGTCCAGCCGCAGCACCCGCCCCACCCAGCCGGCGTACTGGGCCGGCAGCGGCCGGTCCAGGCCGTAGCGGTCGCGCAGCGCCTGCACCACCTCGGGGTCGGACATGAGGGGGTCCACCGCCTGCCCCGGCGCCGGATCACCCGGCGCCAGGTGCAGCACCGCGAAGGTGATCACCGTGATCCCCAGCAGGGTCGACAGGGCGGTGAGCAGCCGGCGCAGGGCGTAGGCGGCCACGGCGGGCTAGCGCGTCCCTCCCTGGAGACTCCAGGTCAGGGGCCCGGGGTACGCGCCCCAGACGGTGAGCGGGGAGGGCCGCACTCCCTCCAGCCGGCGCGCGATCCCCAGCAGCGTGCGGCGGTAGGCGATGAAGGTGTTGGGCTGGTCCCGGTGCAGGATGGCCTGCACCTGGCGGTAGAGCCCGGCGCGCTCCTCCCGGTCCAGGGTGCGGCGCCCCGCCTCGCACAGCCGGTCCACCTCCGGGTCGGCGTAGCCGGCGAAGTTGAGCCCCACGCCGCGGATCTGGCTGGAGTGCCAGAAGTCGAAGCAGTCGGGATCCGGATCCAGGAGCCAGCCGCCGGCCATGGCGGCGAAGCGGCCCGCGTCCCGCTCGGCGCGGTAGAGGCTGTACTCCAGCGTGCGCACCGACATGTCCACGCCCAGCGTGCGCAGCGACTCCTGCAGCATGGCTCCCAGGCGGATCATCTCCTCGTTGCCCGCCGGCATGAGGAGCGTGAAGGCGAACGCCTGGCCCTTGCGCTCGCGCAGGCCGTCGCCGTCGCCATCCACCCAGCCCGCCTCCTCCAGGAGTGCCGCTGCCGCCTGCCGGTCGAAGGGCCAGGGGGTCAGGCTGGCGTCAAAGGCCCACATGCGCGGATGGATCAGGGAGGTGGCCACCTCACCGGCGCCCATGAGGACCTGGTCCACGAACCCCTGCCGGTCCAGCGCCAGGGTCATGGCCCGCCGCACCCGGGCGTCGGTGAAGAAGGGGTTGGAGCCGTCCTGGTTCCAGGCCAGGTACCAGACGAACAGAGTGTCCTGGGGGATCACCCTCACCCGCCCCGCCAGGCGGGGGTCGGCCTCGATCCGCTCCCGGTCCAGGGGGCGCAGGCTGGTGAGGTCCACCTCGCCGGCCAGCAGCGCCTCCACCCGGGTGGCCGGGTCGGGGAGCGGGCGGAAGCGGATCCGCCCCACCCCAGGAGCCGGGCCGAAGTAATCCTCCCAGGCGGTCAGCTCCAGGTGGCTGCCTGGCTCCCAGGCGGTGAGGCGGTAGGGGCCGGTCCCCACCGGCGCCCGGTTGGCCGGCGCCTCCAGGAAATCCTGCCCGGCGTAGGCGTGACGCGGGAGGATGGGGAGCGTCTCCCACACCTCCACGGCGCGGGCGTACGGCTCGCTGCGCTCCACCTGGAAGGTCACATCGTCCAGCGCGCTGTAGCCGGTGACCGTGGCGAAGTAGGGGCGCTTGCCCGCCGCCAGGGAGGCCGGATCCAGGACGCGCTCCAGGGTGAAGGCCACGTCGCCGGCGGTGAACGGCGCGCCGTCGTGCCAGCGCACCCCGCTCCGCAGGTGGAAGACCACCCGCCGCCCGTCCCCCTCCGTCTCCCAGGAGGAAGCCAGGCGCGGCACCAGGTTCAGCTCCTCGTCGAAGTCCACCAGGCTGTCGCCGATGAGCTTGGCCACGATGCGGGTGTTGAGATCGTTCTGGGTGACGTAGTTGAGGCTGGCCGGCTCAGCCGACAGGACCGCGTTGAGGGTGGGCGGCGGCGGCGCGCCCGCACAGGCCGCCAGGAGCAGGGCCAGGGCCGCCGCGGCCGGCCGGGCAAGGGGCCACACCCTGAGACGTCCGGCCGGGGCCGGCCGCGCGGCGGGCCGGATCTGCGCCACGAGCTTCACCTGGCCGGATGCTAACACGGACCCGGTCCGGCCCGGCCGGGGTCCCCGGTCTGGTGCGGAGCGCGCGTCGCGGCGCCGCCTACATCCGGGGCGGCACCTCCACGCCCATCAGCCCCAGGGCCCGTCCCATGGTGCGCCGGAACAGCTCCACCAGCAGGATCCGCCGCCGCCGGGCGGCCAGGTCCTCCTCGGCCAGCACCGGGAAGCGGTGGTAGAAGTTGTTGAAGGTCTGGGCCAGGGTGAAGGCGTGGCGGGCGATCCCCGACATCTCGCACTTCTCCACGCTGTCGGCCACCACCTCCCCCAGGCGGGCGCACTCCCGGGCCAGGCCCCACTCCTCGGCGGGGGGCTGTGGAGCGCCGGCCCCCAGCCAGCCCTCGGCCCGCTCCGCCAGCGTCTCCAAATCGACGCCGTCGCGCTCGGCCAGCTTGCGCAGGATGTTGTTGGCCCGCACCACGCTGTACTGGACGTAGGGCCCCGTCTCCCCCTCGAACGACAGCACTTCCCCGAAGTCGAAGGCGATGACCCGGTTGCGCGTGAAGCGCAGCATGAAGTAGCGCAGCGCCCCCACCGCCAGGGTGCCGGCGATGGCGTCCAGGTCGGCCGCCTCCATCTCCGGATTGCGGCGGGCCACCTCCTCCCGGGCCCGCTCCAGCAGGCGGTCGAGGAGATCGTCGGCCTTCACCCCCAGGCCGCGGCGCCCGGACATCTCCACGTAGGGCCGCTCCCGGTCGTCCGGCATCAGCTCCATCCCCAGCTCGGTGGCGCACGCCGGGGTCAGGGCCACCATCTCGTAGGCGAAGTGGTGGGAGCGCTCCGCCTGCTCGGTGAAGCCCAGGCAGGCCAGCCCCTTGGCCACGACCTTCTGGGGATAGGCCTGGCGGGAATCGATGACGTTGTAGACCCGGCTGCCGCCGCCGAAGGCAGGGGCGCCCGGCTCCCCCTCGCCGCTGGTGGAGGCCCACAGGACGTGCCCCTCCGGATCGGTGTGGTAGCGGCGGTAGCGGAAGTCGCGGCCCAGCAGCCCGAACTTCCAGAGCTGGTAGGCGATGTCCTTGCCGGTGTAGGTGACGGTGCCGTTGGACCGGACCAGGACCTTCTGCGTGTCCTCGATGTCGGCGAACTCCGGGTCGTCGGACAGATCCATGACCCAGCAGCCGGCATTCTTGCCGTCGGCGGCCAGCCGGACCGCGCCCCGGTCCCTGAGCAGCTCGAACGCCCGCGCCCAGAAGTGCAGGTGCAGGATGTCGCTCTCCCGCGGCAGCAGGTCGTAGCGCACGCCGATGCGCTCCATGGTGGCCAGGTGGCAGTGCACCACCCGGTCGGCCAGGCCCGCCGCCAGCGCCGCCGTGGGGTTGTCCCCCTCCTCCATGGCGTGGAGCACCTCGCCGCGCCGCGCTGCCAGCTCCGGCCGCTCCTGGTACAGGGCCGTCACCCGGGCGTAGAGGTCCCAGCAGTAGTAGTCGAAGCGCGGGTGGGTCGCCGCCACCTCCTCGGGCGACGGGCCGCCCAGGTCCTGGAAGCCGACCACCAGATCGGCCACCTGCACGCCGGTGTCGTCGATGTAGTTCTGCACCTCCACCTGGCGTCCCAGGTAGCGCAGCGCCCGCACCAGGGTGTCTCCCAGGACGGCATTGCGCAGGTGGCCGATGTGGGCCGCCTTGTTGGGATTGATATTGGTGTGCTCGACGATGACCTTGCCGCCATCCTCGCCACCGGAGGCGGGGGGTGCGCCCGGCTCGGCCAGCAGGCCGCGCAGCAGGGCGCAGCGGTCCAGGAAGACGTTGAGGTAGCCGGCGCCCGCCACCTCCACCCGGGCGACGCCGGCCACCTCCGCCAGCTCCCCGGCCAGCTCGCCGGCGATGACCCGGGGCGCCTTGCGCAGGGTGCGCGCCAGCTCGAAGCAGGTGGCGAAGGCGAGATCCCCCAGGGCGGGCTCCGGCGGCAGCGCCGCCGTCACCGCCGGCGGCTCGATGCCGTAGCGGCGGGCGATGGCGTCCGCCAGGGACTGGCTCACCTGCCGGGAGATGTCGCTCACGGGCCTGCTCCGCGGTGGAGGGGGGCCGCCGGCGGGTCGGTTGGCGCGGAGCGCGCCAGGGGGCTCCCCCGCGGGCGGACCCAGGACGCTACCACAAGCCCTGCGGGGGCGGGGGTGCACCCAGGGGGCGCCTCCGGCTCACGGCGGGCCGCTGCCGGCACCCTCGCGCGCGGCCTGCCGCCGCAGCACCTGAAGGTGGCGGCTGGAGAGGTCCGGATCGGGGAGGTAGTCCCGTGCCAGCTCTGCGGCCAGCTCGGGAAAGTGGCGCAGGCGCGCCGCCGCGTCCCCGTCCACCCCTGCCACCCAGGGGATGGGGTCGCGCCGCCGGATCACCACCACCTCGGGGGCCGCCCGCCGGAAGTCGGCCAGGAACTCGACCCGCCAGGCGGGCGGTGCCCACGGCGCCACCAGCGGGTAGCCGAAGGGGAAGCGGCCGGGGAAGGGACGCCTGGCGGCGAGATAGAACGAGGGCTCGAACCCCCACAGGTAGATGGGCGTCCCGGGGGAGGTGGCGGCGGCCACCGCCGCCGCCACCCGGTGCAGCTCGTCGGCTCCCATGCCCTGCACCCGGAACACGGCCCGCTGCTCGTCGCGGGCCATGAGGCCGGTCGCAGCGCGCGCCGAGGCCCACCAGCCAGGGGCGCCCGGTGCCGATGCCAGCGCCGCGCCGGCGGCCGCGGCCAGCGCCAGCAGTTGAGGCGCGGCCCGCCGCCACCCCCAGACCGATGGGCCGGCGGGCGCCGCCAGCGACGCGGCCCCCAGCCCGGCCAGGAGCGCCAGCGGTCCCCACAGGACGATCCAGTGGTAGGGGAAGAACTTCCCCTGGGCCACGATGGTGACCAGTCCCAGCGCCAGGGAGGCCACCAGCGCCAGGCGCAGCCGTGCCGTCCCGGGCGCGCGGCGCCGGCCCAGGGCCAGGGCCGCGACGGCCAGCAGCCAGAGCGGCCAGGTGCCGCGCAGGAACGCCGCACCGGTGAGGACCGCCACCCGGGCCAGCCGTCCGGGCTGCTCCCAGGCGAGGCGGGTGTAGTGGCCCGTGAAGGAGAGGGTCGCCGTCCACGCCTCGCCCAGGGCACCCACGGCGAGGAGCCAGAGCGCCACCGGGACGAGGACGGCCGCCGCCCCACCGGCGAGGGCGGCCACCCACACGCTGCGCCGGGCCGCAGCGGCAGATTCCCGCGCCGCCGGGCCCGCGTCCCGGGCCAGCAGCAGGCCCGGGACGGCCACCAGCGGCAGCGAGTACTTGAGGAGGAAGAGCGCCGCCAGGCAGGCCCCGGCGCCGAAGGCGGGCCGCGCTCCGGGCCGGCCGGCCAGCAGGAACACCGCCAGCAGGAGGGGGGCCGCCAGCTTCTCCCCCTGCCCCAGATCCCACCAGTCTGCCCCCAGGATCCAGAGCCCCGCCAGGAGGATGCCGGCGGCGGGACCGGCCGCCGGCTGGCGCGCCGCCGCCGCCAGGCGGCCGGCCAGGAGGATGGCCGCCGCCAGGGCCGCCAGATCCAGCAGGGCCACGGCCCCTGGCAGCCATCCCGACAGGGCGGCCGGCGCCATGTAGGCCAGGAACAGTCCGGGCGGCTTGATGTCCCACAGATCCACGTAGGGGGCGCCGCCGCCCAGCAGGGCGCGTCCGGCCAGGAGGAAGACGGCCTGGTCCCGGCCGGGAGGGTAGAGGAGCGCTGGCAGCCCGGCGGCCACCGCCAGCGCGGCGGTGAGCCAGGCGGCACGCGGGACCCCGAGGCGGGAGGCGGCGGCCATGCCGGCAGGCTAGCCCGAACCCGCCCCGAAGTCTCGCCCCGGCGTGTGCTTTCCTTCACCCGTGTTCCGGTCCCGGCCATCCCTCGCGCTCCGGCGCCTCCGGCCGCTGGCCGCCTGTGCCGCCGCGGCAGGCGCGCTCCTGCTGGCGGCGTGCGCCGGCGGAGGTGCCTCCCCGGAGCGGGAGGCGGAGGACGTGGCCCGGGCACGGGAGGAGGCGGCCGCGGGGCGCGTCGCCAGCGCGGTGGCCGCCCTGGAGGAGGTCATCGCAAGGAGCCCCGAGTCGGCGGAGGCCCTCCTGGCGCTGGGACAGATCCACGCCTTCGAGGGGCGCCTGCCCGAGGCGGCGGCGGCCTACTCACGGCTTGCCGCCCTCAGGCCCGACAACGGCCTCTACGCCCTGCGCGCCGGTTCCTACCTGGAGGCGTCGGGCAGGCCCGCCGACGCGGGCCCGCACCTGGAGCGAGCCGCCCGCCTGCGGCCGGAGGATCCCGACGCCGCGTACCGACTGGGTCTGCACCGCTACAACGCGGGGGAGTTCCACGATGCCGTGTCAATCCTGGAGACGGCGCGGCGCCTCGCCCCCGGCCGTCCGGACATCGCCCTCAAGCTGGCCCAGGCCCTGGACCGGCTGGGGCAATTCGCCGATGCGCTGGTGGTGATCGACGCCGCTCTGACCGCCGGCCCCACCGACCCTCTGGTGGTCTTCCAGCGCGGACTCATCCGCCTGCGCGCGGGGCAGGCCGATGCCGCGGCCGGCGACTTCCGCCGCACCCTGGAGCTGGACCCCGAGCAGCACCGGGCGCGCTATGCCCTGGCCCGGGCGCTCCTGGCCGCGGGCCGGCGAGCCGAGGGGAGCGAGGAGATGGCGCGCTTCGCCCGCGCCGAGGAGGCCTCCCGCTCGCGCCAGACGGCCCGGCTGGTGCAGCACCTGGCCCGCTCCACCAGCGACGATCCGGCCATCGCCCGGCGCCAGCTGGAGGAGCTGGTGCGCGCCGACCCGGATAGCGCCGAGGCGCATCGCCTTCTGGCAGCCGCCTACGAGGCGGAGGGGGACTACCGGCAGGCGGCCGAGGCGTACGGGCGTGCGGCGCGTCTGGACCCCGACGATGCCACCTCGGCCGGGCGCCGCCTGCGCCTGCTGGAGCGGCTGGGGGCACCGGAGGAGGCCGCACCGTGAGCTGCTGGCGCCGGGGATGGACGGCGGCTGGGCTGACCGGGACGCTGCTGGCCCTCGCCGCGCTGCTGGGGGCGTGCGGGAGCGGGGAGGCCATGGCGCCGCAAACCCAGGGCGCCGATGCGCCACCCGGGGTCCGGGTCTGGTTCAACGAGACCGCATCGGCGGCGGGGCTGAGCTTCCGCCACGTCGCCGGCGGCCGCGACAAGCGCCAGATCTACGAGTCCAACTCCGGCGGCGTGGCCTGGCTGGACTACGACGGGGACGGCCACCTGGACGCCTATCTGGTGGGAGGAGCGCGCACCCTGGCCGGGTCGCTGGCCCCTGGCGCGCCGCCGGCCGGCGCCCTGTTCCGCAACACCGGCGACGGCCGCTTCGTGGATGTCACCCTTGCGGCCGGGCTCGCCGACGGCCGCTGGGGGATGGGGGTGGCGGTGGCCGACTACGACAACGACGGCGACCCCGACCTGTACGTGACGCACCTGGGGCCCAACGCCCTGTGGCGCAACAACGGCGACGGCACCTTCACCGACGTGGGAGCCGACGCCGGCGTGAACGACGCCGGGCCGGGCAGCGGCGCCGCCTTCGGTGATCTGGACCAGGACGGCTTCCTGGACCTGTACGTGGCCAACTACATCCCGGTGGACCCCGGCCACCCGCTGCCCACCGACGAGGAGCTGTGCACGTACCGCAACGTGCCGGTGTTCTGCGGCCCGCGGGGGCTGCCGCCGGCCCCGGATCGCCTCTACCGCAACCTGGGGAACGGCCGCTTCGCCGACGTCACCGCGGTGTCCGGGGCGGGGTCCGTGTCGCCCCGCTACAGCTTCGACGTGATCTTCCTGGACGTGGAGGGGGACGGCGACGCCGACATCTACGTGGCCGCCGACGACATGCCCAGCCTGCTGTTCATCAACGACGGCACCGGCAAGCTGGAGGAGCGGGGCCTGCTGGCGGGCCTGGCCCTGTCCGAGGCGGGGATCGCCCAGGCCGGGATGGGGGTGGACGCCGCCGACTACGACGGCGACGGGCTCACCGATGTGGTCAAGACCAACTACGAGAGCGAGCCGTACAACCTGTACCGCAACGACGCCAGCGGCCTGTTCAGCGACCGGGCGTTCCACGTTGGCCTGGCGGCGACGGTTCCACCCCTGGGGTTCGGGGTCGTGTTCCTGGACGCCGACAGGGACGGCCTGCTGGACCTGTACTTCGCCAATGGCCACGTCTACTCCTGGACCGGCCCGCCTCCCGGCCCCTTCCCCTATGCCCAGCTCAACCAGCTCTTCCTGGGGGAGGAAGAGGGCGGCAGCGTGCGCTTCCGGGAGGTGACCGCCGTCGCCGGCCCCGGCCTGGAGGTGCGCAAGGTGAGCCGCGGCGTGGCGGTGGGGGACTACGACGGCGACGGCGATCTCGACCTGCTGGTCAACAACGTGGACGACGCCCCGGATCTGCTGCGCAACGACACGCCGTCGTCAGGCGGCTGGCTGGCGGTGCGCACACGGGGCACCGCCTCCAACCGGGACGGCTACGGCGCCCAGGTGATCCTGGAGGCCGGGGGCCGGCGGCAGGTGCGCGAGGTGCGCGCCTCCCGCGGCTTCCTGTCGTCGTCGGATCCGGCGGTCTTCTTCGGGCTGGGCGGCGCCACGTCGGTGAGCCGGCTGGAGGTGCGCTGGCCCTCGGGGCGCCACGAGACCTTCCCGGTGGAGGGGATCAACCGCCGCCTGCGGGTGGTGGAGGGGGAGGGGGCGCCGCGGCGGTGAACAGCTCCTGCCAGGTGGAGCCCCGCGCCGCCAGGGAGCGGGCCAGCGCCGGATCCAGGCCGGCCCCCCGCCGGAACTCCTCCACCGCCTCCTCCCCCCGGCCGGTGCGGTGCAGGGCCAGGGCGCGGTTGAACGCCACCTCCGCCGATCCCGGCGCCAGCTCCGCGGCCTGGTTGAGCCAGGCCAGCGCCCGCTCGGGCCGCCCCCGCCGCAGGTTGGCCGCCGCCAGGTTGTTGATGGACTCCAGGTGCTCGGGGACCACCTCCAGCGCCTTCCGGTACTGCTCCAGCGCCGCCTCCGACGCGCCTGCCGCCGCCAGGCTGCGGCCGTAGTTGTAGCGCGCCTTGGCGGAGCGGGGGACGGCAGCCACCGTCGCCTCCCACAGCGTCACCTCCTCGGCGAACACCTCCTCCCGGGCGTGGGTGCGCAGCCCCAGGGCAGCCAGCGCCAGCGCGGCGGCGGCCGCCAGGGCGCGGCCGGGCCAGGGGGAGCCGGAGGCCAGGCGCCGGGCCGCCGCCGCCACGGCGCCCCCCAGGTCGGCGGCCAGCAGGCAGAGCCCCGCCATGGGGAGGTAGAGCAGCCGCTCGGCGAAGATGGTGCCGATGGGAAGGATCAGGTTGGCGGTGAGGAGGTGGGCCCCCAGGAAGAGCAGCGCGCCGGTCAGGGCGAGGGGGCGCCGGCGCAGGGCGAAGAGGATCACGCCCGCCGCCGCCAGCCCGGCCAGCACCGACACCAGGGCCGTGGCATCCAGCGGCGGCACCGGCAGGGCGGCATAGGAGTAGTCCACCGACAGGGTCCGGGGCCAGGCGAAGAGGCCGAGGCCCTTCACCAGGAGCCGCAGCGCCTCGGCGCGCCCGGCCCAGAAGCCGGCGTGGGCGATGGGGTTGTCCCCGGCCGACGGGAGCCCGTCGCGGAGCAGCCTCCCCAGGACGGCCCAGCGCAGCGCCAGCATCCCCAGGGCGGGCAGCAGCACCGCCCCCGCCGCCACGCCCGCCCGCCGCCACCGCGCCCACCGCGGTGGTGCGCCGGCGTCCGCCGTGGCGGGGCAGGCTCCCACCACGAGCGCCGCCAGCAGCGGCAGGGCGAAGCCGCTCTCCTTGGCGGCGCAGGCGGCCGCGGTCAGCAGGGCCGCCGCCGCCAGGCTCCCGGCGCCGCCGCCCCCCCAGGCCCAGCGGTGCAGCAGCAGGAGCGCCGCCAGGGCGCACCCCGCCACCAGCAGGTCGGCCCGTCCCACCACCAGGGTCACCGCCTCGCTCCCGAGAGGGTGGACGGCAAACAGCAGCCCCGACAGGAGCGCCACGCCCTTCGGCGCCCCCAGGCGCAGCGCCAGCAGCAGCAGGAGCACGCTGACGCCGGCGTGCAGCAGCAGGTTGGCGGCGTGATACCCGGCGGGGCCGGCGCCCGACAGCCGCTGGGCGGCGAGGGTGGCGACGGTGAGGGGGCGCCACAGCAGGTCGCGCCCCGGGCCGGACCAGTAGTCGCTGGCCAGCAGGTCGCGCCAGCCGCCGGCGCTCGCCACGTCCAGGCGCGGGTTCTCCAGCACCATCTCCCGGTCGTCGAAGACAAGCCCCGCCGACAGGGAGTGGGCATGGGCGGTGAGGGCGGCGGCTGCCACGAGGGCGAGAAGCACGGCCAGGGGGCGGCGCATGGGGGCATTCTCCCACATGGCCCGGTTGGACGGCCCCGGGAGGGCGTGGCATCCTCTGCCCCGTGACCCCTTCCTGGCGCAGGGTGCTGTTTTCCGCCGCCGCCGTCCTCCTGGTGCTGGGGGCGGCGGAGGGGGGGCTGCGGCTGGCGGGGTTCCGCTTCCAGCCGATCCCCGAGCAGATCTGGCTCGGCCGCCTCAAGGGAGGGATCCCCACCGCCGAGGTGGTGTTCGATCGCCTCGTCCCGGGCCTGTTCACCCGCGACCCGCTCCTGCTCTGGCGCCCGGTGGCGGGCCAGCCGCCGTTCAACCGCGCCGGGCTGCGCGACAGCGAGGAGCTGCCCGAGGTGAAGCCGCCGGGGGAGATCCGCATCCTGGCCCTGGGCGACTCGTGCACCTTCCTGGGGGAGCCGCTGCCGTGGCCTGATCGCCTGGAGCAGCGGCTGACGGCCGCTGGCTGGCGGGCACGCGTGCTCAACGCCGCGGTCCCGGCCTGGACGTCACTGCAGGGGCGGCGCTTCCTGGAGTCCCGCGGAGCGGAACTGGCCCCGGACGTGGTGGCGGTCTACTTCGGCTGGAACGACCACTGGCGTGCCACGGTGAAGCCCGACGCCGAGTTCGCCGTGGGCAGCGAGGGCGTGACGGCGGTGCAGCGGGGGCTGTCCCGCCTGCGCCTCTACCAGGCGCTCCACTACCTGCTCAAGGGTCGCCGCGAGGCCGCCGGGGCCCCCGTCGCCGAGGGGGAGGACCTGGCGGCCGTGGCGGCGGCACGCCCGTTCCGCGTGCCGTTGCCGGCCTTCGCCGAGAACCTGCGGGCCATGGTGGACCGGGCCCGCCAGGAGGGGGCGCGGCCGCTCCTCATCACCGCCCCCTCGGGGCTGCGCGCCGAGCGCGTTCCCGCCTACCTGATGACCCACGGCTTCGTGGGCCGTGGCGGCGAGCCGGTGGAGTCCATCCATGCCCGCTACGCCGAGACGGTGCGCCAGGTGGCGCGCGAGACCGGCAGCCTGCTGGTGGACGCAGCCGCCGACTTCGCCGCCGCCCCGGGGGGCGGCGAAGGACTCCTGCGGGATGACGGCATCCATCTCACCGCGGCGGGGATCGAGCGGATGGCCGGGCTGGTGGCGGAGGCGCTCCTGTCGGCTCAGCCGGCGCCCTCGCCGTCGATCCCCGCGTCCAGCAGCTCCCGGTAGAGGACGTTGCGCGACACACCGCGCCGGCGCGCCAGCCGGCGCAGGGCGGCGCTCCGATTGCCGCCGCACTCGGCCAGGGCGGCGCGGTAGTCCTCGGCCAGGGGCGGCCGCGATCCCGGCAGGCCGGCGTCCTGGAGGGCCTCCTTGCCCGGGGGGGCCACCACCAGGGTGATCTCCCCCCGCGCCCGGGCGCCGGCGGCGGCCGCCGCCAGCTCGTCCAGGGGCGCGACCCGGATCTCCTCGTGGATCTTGGTCAGCTCGCGGCAGAGGGCGGCCTGCCGGGGCCCCAGGATCTCCGCCATGTCCGCCAGGCTGGCCCCCAGGCGGTGCGGCGCCTCGAACAGGACCAGGGTGTGCCGAAGCCCGGCCAGCTCCCGCAGGGCCCGCCGCCGGGGGCCGGAGCGGGGGGGGAGGAAGCCAGCGAAGGTGAACGGGTGCGCTGGCAGACCCGAGGCGGCCAGGGCGGCCAGCACCGCCGAAGGCCCGGGCAGGGGGAAGACCGGGATGCCCGCCTCACGGGCCGCCTGCACCAGCAGCAGGCCGGGATCGGAGACCGCCGGTGTGCCGGCGTCGGTGAGGAGCGCCACGCGGCGCCCCGCGGCCAGCTCGGCCAGCAGGCGCCGCACCTGGCGGCGCTCGTTGTGGGCGTGGAAGGGGACGGTGCGGGCGGCGATCCCGTGGCGCCCCAGCAGGCGGGCGGTGACGCGGGTGTCCTCGCACGCCACCACGTCCGCCGCCGCCAGCACCTCCAGGGCCCGCAGGGTGATGTCGCCCAGGTTGCCGATGGGGGAGGCGACCAGGTAGAGGCCGGCCGCCAGGGAACGGGTCTCAGTCACTGCCCCAGCGATCCCAGTCGCGCGGGTAGCGGAAGTCCATCCCCACGGTGCGTGCCGACAGCTTGGCCACCGGCGGCAGGCGCCGCTTGAACTGGCTGCGGCGGATCAGCGTGCGCACCCGCCGCACCAGGGTCGGGTCGAACCCTTCCTCCAAGAGCCGCTCCGGTCCCACCCGGTCGTCCACCATCCGCGCCAGCAGCCGGTCCACCGCGTCGTAGGTGAACCCCATCTCCCCCTCGTCGGTCTGGCCGGCCCACAGGTCCGCCGTGGGCGGGCGCTCCAGGATCGACTCCGGCACTCCCACGTGCCGGGCCAGGGCCCGCACCTGGGTCTTGTAGAGATCACCGATGGGCATGAGCGCGCAGGCCGAGTCGCCCCACAGGGTGGTGTACCCCAGGAGCAGCTCGGTCTTGTTGGAGGTGCCCAGCACCAGCGAGCGGTCCCGGGCCGACAGATCGTAGAGCACCACCATGCGCAGGCGCGCCAGCACGTTGCCGCGGCGGCGGCGATCCGTCTCCGGCACGCGCTCCAGGTAGGGGTCGGCCAGGGGGCTGATGGGGATGATCTCCAGGTCCAGGCCCAGGTGGTCGGCCACCTGCTGGGCGCCGGCCAGGCTGGCGGGATCCGAGAGGCGGTAGGGGAGGGCCACGGCGCGAACCTGCCCGGCCCCCAGCGCCTCGGCCGCCAGGAAGGTGGTGAGGGCCGAGTCCAGCCCCCCCGACAGGCCCAGCACCACCGACTCGAAGCCGTGCCGGCGGATGCCGTCCCGCAGGAAGCGGTGAATCATCCGGCGCGCCAGCGGGGCGTTGAGCCCCAGGGCGCCGGCGGCGCGGCCCGCCGTGGCGGCGGTCCCTGATCGGTTTTGTTGAGTCATGACCGGCTCATAAACGTAAGTGTATGTATCTCCTGGCCTTTCCCTTGACGACGCCTCCCCTTCAGCGTATTTGAGGGGGGCCGAGGCGTCCAACTCAGACAAGATGGATGTTGGAGAGAGGGGGTAGTATCCAACATTCCGGGCCGGACGGGTTCGCCCGTCCGGCCCATCTATTTTAATCCCCCGGGCCCCTGTCCTCCTCGATCCGGGCCAGCTCCCGCAGCACCAGGCCGGGGCGCTCGTCCCGGCGCAGCGGGTTGAGGGCCCGCACCCGCCGGATCTCCCTCCGGTCCAGCTCCACCGTGGCACCCGCTTCCTCCAGGTCGGGGAGATCGGCCAGCAGGGTGCCGTCGGGGCCGTAGACGTACGAGCCGCCGGCGAAGCTGTAGCCATCCTCCACGCCGACGCGGTTGACGTAGACCACGAACTGGGTGTGAAAGCGCGCCGCGGTCTCGCCCAGCAGGCGCCATGAGCGCTGCGAGGTCAGCTCGGCCTCGCTCACCCCGCGCCCCGGCCCGCTGGACAGGACCACCAGCAGGTCGCTGCCGTCCCGGGCCAGCAGGTAGGTCAGCGCCGGGTGCCACATGTCCTCGCACACCAGGAGTCCGGTGCGGCCGAACCGGCTGTCGAAGGCCGACACCCGCGCTCCCGGCGCGAAGTACCGGCCCTCATCGAAGAGGGTGTAGGTCGGCAGGTAGACCTTGCGGTGGCGGGCGGCGATGCCGCCGCCGCTGAGCCAGACGGCGGTGTTGTACGAGCGCCCGTCGGGGCCCGCCTCCACCAGCCCCACCACCAGGTCGATCTCCCGGGACGCCTGGCGCAGCGGCTCGAGCACCGGCGCCCGCTCCGGATCCAGGGCCACCTCGCTGACCATGTCGTGGAGCCAGTAGCCGGTAAGGGAGAGCTCGGGGAAGACCACCAGGTGCGCGCCCTCGTCCCGGGCGGCGGCGATCCGCTCCAGGTGGAGATCCCGGTTGCGCTCCAGGTCGCCGAGGGCAGGGGCGATCTGGGCCAGGTGGACCTTGAACGGCTCGGACGGGGCAGGCAAGGGCGACTCTCGGTCCGGATCTTACCATGGGGCCGCCCCCTCTCCGGCCCCGGGAGGCGCTAGGATAGCGAGCCGATGGAGGACTCCCTGGTGCGCTCCCCGGCGGTGGCCGGCCTGTTCTACCCGGCCGAGGCGGACGCGCTGCGCGCCGCGGTGGACGGGGCCCTTCCCGCCCCGTCCAAAGCGCCGCCGGCGGTGGCGCTGGTGGTTCCCCATGCCGGCTACCTCTACTCCGGGGCCACCGCCGGCCGCACCTATGCCGCCGCCCCCATCCCCGACGGCGTCGTTCTCCTGGGGCCCAATCACACCGGGCTGGGGTGTCCCGCCGCGGTGTGGCCGGCGGGACGCTGGCGGACGCCGCTGGGGGATGTGCCGGTGGACGCGGAGATGGCCGGCCTGCTGCTGGCCAGCCACCCTGCCCTGGAGGCGGACACCGCCGCCCACCTGCGGGAGCACGCCCTGGAGGTTCAGCTCCCCTTCCTCCTGCGCCGCAACCCCCGCGTGCGCATCGTCCCGGTCTGCCTGGCCGACCTGGGCGAGCAGGCGCTGCTGGAGCTGGGCGCGGCGCTGGGCCGCGCCCTGGAGGGGGCAGGGGACGGCTGGCTGGTGGTGATCTCCACCGACATGACCCACTACGCGTCCAGGCAGGAGGCGCGCCGCCAGGACCGGCTGGCCCTGGACCGGCTGGAGGCGGTGGACGCCGCCGGGCTGTACCGCACGGTCCGGGAGCACCGGATCACCATGTGCGGCGTCGTGCCGGCGGTGGTGGGGCTGGCGGCGGCCGTCTGCCGCGGCGCCACCCGCGCCCGGCTGGTGGATTACTCGTGCTCGGGGGATGTCACCGGCGACGACGGGGACGTGGTGGCCTATGCCGGGTTGACCGTTGCCTGAGCGCGCCAGGCGGGCGGGTCGCGTCGCGCGCCTGGGCGCCGGGGTCCTCGTCCTGGCCCTGGGCGCGGCGGCCGGCGCCGCCCAGGAGCGGCCGGCCGGCGGCGGGCTGCCGGCGCTGCTGCCGGCCGGCGAGCCGTTCACCGCCCAGGCCGACACCTTCGAGGCGCTCTCCCGGGACCGGTACCGGCTCCGGGGGAACGTCACCTTCCAGTCCCAGGGGATGCTGCTGCAGGCCGACGAGGTCACCTACGACCGGGCCACGGGCCAGGGGGAAGCCACCGGCAACGTCCTGTACGTGCAGGGGACCGGGCGCATCGCCGGGGAGCGGGTGACCTTCGACACCGAGGCCCGCACCGCCGTCATCGAGGACGCCACCGGCTACCTGGACCAGGGGTTCCTGTTCCGGGCCCGGCGCATCATCCAGCTCGATGACCATCGCATCCGCTTCGAGGACGGCTTCTTCACCGCCTGCACCCAGCCGGTGCCCTACTGGTCCTTCTCGGTGCACAGCGGCCTCGTCATCCGGGACCGCTACGTGCACCTCTACAGCCTGGCCCTCAAGGCGGGCAAGATGCCCATCTTCTACTCCCCCTACCTCATCTTCCCCATCAAGCCCGACCGGGCCACCGGCCTGCTCCTGCCCCAGATCGGCTTCTCCAAGCGCCTGGGCAGCTCCCTGGGGAACGCCTTCTTCTGGGACATCCAGCGCAACCAGGACGCCACCTTCTACCTGGACGTCTTCTCCGAGGGGAGCCTGGGAGGCGGGCTGGAGCATCGCTTCCTCCCCAACGACCGGGGCGGGAGCGTCCTCAACGCCTACGGCATCGATGAGGACAGCATCGACGACGTCTCCGACGAGGAGCGCCGGCGGTGGAACGTTCGCTACCGCCTGCGCCAGGACTTCCGCTCCCGCGGTC
>JBFGDW010000043.1:0-16001 GCA_041580435.1 Candidatus Polarisedimenticolia bacterium
CTCCGGGCGGCGGCTTCGCGGCCGATCTCATGCGCTCCATGCGCTGCGGTCTGATCACCATCGATCGGCACGCCAAGGTGCGCTTCTTCAACGACCGGGCCGCGGAGATCCTCGAGGTGCCGGCCGCCGGCGCCGTCGGGCGGCCCGTGCAGGCAGTGCTGGCCTCCCACCCCCAGCTGGCCCGCCTCCTGGCCGAGGGGCTCACCCTGAGCACACTCCCCGACCGGGCCGAGGTGGAGGTGCGCACCCGGGATCGCCAGGGGCGCTCCCTGGGCTTCACCCTCTCCCGCATCCTGACCCGCCGTGGGGAGGTGCGCGGGGCAGCCCTGTTCTTCAAGGACCTGACCCCCATCGAGCGGGAGGAGGACCATCGCCGGCTCCAGGATCGCCTGGCAGCCCTGGGGACCATGGCGGCCTCACTGGCCCACGAGATCCGCAACCCCCTGGCCGCCCTGGAGCTGTCGGCCACCCTCCTGGCTCGGCGCCTCGCCGCCCAGGGGAAGGAGGCGGAGCTGGTGGCCACGCTGCAGGAGCAGATCCGCCGCCTGTCCCGCACGGTGAACGCCTCACTGGAGTTCGTCCGTCCCCTGGCCCTGGATCGCGCTCCCACCGACCTGGTGGCGCTCCTGGAGGAGGCCATGGAGGCGGCGGCGGTGCCCGAGGGGGCCGCGCGCATCGAGGTGGTGCGCCGCTTCCCGGCCCACACGCTGCCGGTGGCCGTGGACGGGCCCCGGCTCCGGGAGGCCTTCCTGAACCTGATCCGCAACGCCATCGAGGCCATGGCCGACCGGGGCGGCGTGCTCCGCCTGGCGGTGGAGCTGCCCGCCCCTGGCACCGAGAAGCTGGTGGGAGCCGCCGCCACCGTCCTGGTGGGCGACTCGGGCCCCGGCATCTCCGAGGGCGTGCGGGAGAAGATCTTCAATCCGTTTTTCTCGACCAAGTCCCAGGGCTCGGGACTGGGCCTGGCCTGGACCAGGAAGGTGGTGGACGCCCACGGGGGAACCCTGGACGTGGACAGCCAGCCTGGCCAGGGGGCCCAGTTCAGCATCCGACTGCCGCTCCCCGCCGACGCCGCCCAAGCATCTGACCTGATCGCCACGGGAGATCTCCTTGATGAAGCACAGGATTCTGGTCGCCGAGGATGAGGCACCCATCCGCGACGGCATCGTCGCGGCGTTCTCCGACACCGGCTACGAGGTTGTCGCCGCCCGCTCGGGGAAGGAGGCCATCGAGCTCCTGGAGGAGCAGAGCTTCGACCTGGTCATCTCCGACTACCGGATGCCCGAAAAGGACGGCCTGGATGTGCTGCGCCGGGCCCGGGGGCTCAACGAGGACGCGGTGGTCATCGTCATGACGGCCTACGGCACCGTCGATCACGCCGTGGAAGTCATGCGCGCCGGCGCCTATGACTACGTCCAGAAGCCGTTCAACCTGGAGGACCTGGAGTTCAAGGTGGCCAAGGCCCTGGAGCACGTGCGCCTCAGGGGCCAGGTGCGCTACCTGGAGGACCGCATCAGCGCCGACCTGGGCGACCACGACATGGTGGGGGACAGCAAGCCCATGCGGGAGATCCTCAACGTCGTCCGGAAGGTGGCGCCGTCCAACGCCGCCGTGCTCATCCAGGGCGAGACCGGGACGGGGAAGGAGCTCATCGCCGAGGCCATTCACCGCAATTCCAACCGCCGGGAGGCCGCCTTCGTGAAGATGAACTGCGCCGCCCTCCCGGAAACACTCCTGGAGAGCGAGCTGTTCGGCCACGAGAAGGGGGCGTTCACCGGTGCCGACCGGCAGCGGGTGGGGCGCTTCGAGCTGGCCAACGGGGGCACTCTGTTCCTGGACGAGATCGGCAACATGAGCGCCGGCATCCAGGCCAAGGTGCTGCGGGCCATCCAGGAGCAGGAGTTCGAGCGGGTGGGGGGCACCCAGACCATCAAGGTGGACGTGCGGTTGCTGGCCGCCACCAACCGGGACCTGGGGGAGGCCATCCGGCAGGGGGGCTTCCGGGAGGATCTCTACTACCGCCTCAACGTGGTCAACATCACGGTGCCGCCGCTCCGGGACCGGAAGGACGACATCGAGGCGCTGGCGGATCACTTCATCGCCAAGTACGCCGCCGAGATCAAGAAGGTCGTCAAGGGGCTCACTCCCGAGGCGCTGCGCATCCTGCGGCGCTACAACTGGCCAGGCAATGTCCGGGAGCTGGAGAACACCATGGAGCGCGCCGTCCTCATGACCGAGGGGGAGCGCATCGAGTACGACGACGTGGCTCTTCTGGGCCAGGGCGCCACGGTCCGGGGCGACTCGCCACCCCCCATCCAGCTCCCCCCCCAGGGGATGGACCTGGAGGCCATCGAGAAGGAGGTCCTCCTGGAGGCCCTGCGCATGAGCAACTGGGTCCAGAAGGAGGCCGCGGCCCTCATCAACATCTCCAGCCGGGCCATGAACTACAAGGTCAAGAAGTTCGGGATCACCCACCCGTCCTGGAAGAAGAACCGGGAGCCGGAGGGGGGCGAGGCCTCGGCCGAGGAGAGCGGCGCGCACGGTCTTGCAACCGACCTTACGAACCGGTAACCCGATTCGTTGCGGCATGCTCACCGCGCCGCTCACGCCGCTCTAAACCTTCACTGTTCAAGGAATTCCCGCCCTGCCGCGCCCGCGTGGCAGGGCGGTCCGGCCTGGCACGGGGCCTGCACTCCCCGGCGCGGACCGCGTGGGAGCCGGACAGCCGGCGCCACTCGCCGGCGGCTCCTGGAGGTTCCGAGCCATGCCCAGACCGATCCCGCAGCACCCGCAGCGTGAGCGCCGCCGGCCCGTCCTCCGCGCCCTGCTCATGGCCGCCGGCCTGGGACTGTTGGCGCCAGGGAGCGCCTGGGCCGGGAACATCTCCCTCGCCTGGGATCCCGTGCCCGACCCCGATGTCGCCACCTACCGGGTCTACGTGGGCACCTCCCCTGGAGCCGGCGACCAGGCCATCCTGGACGTGGGGCCGGTGACGGCGGTAACCCTGACCGGCCTGCCCGACTGCATCCCCCTCTACGTGGGGGTCAAGGCGGTGGATCTGGGCGGCCTCCAGAGCCCCGGCTTCTCCAGCTTCGTCAGTGGTCTTCCCCAGCCCCGTGTTGCATCCACCACCCCGTCCCGCCTGAATCAGGGCCAGGAGAACACGGTGGTCCGGGTGACCGGCGCCAACTTCACCTCCGGCATGACACGCACCGACCTGGTGTTCGACGATCCCGACGTGCGCGTCCTGCGCCTGGATTTCCTGAGTTGCAACGAGATCGAGATCGAGCTCTCGGTGGGGCCGTTCCTGTCCAACCCGGGCGATCCGGGCTACAACGGCGCCGGCGGCGCCGTGGAGGAGGTCCCCCCGGCTCTCATCGGCGGGCGCAGCGTCCAGGTGGTGGCCCCTGACGGCAGCGGGCAGCCCATCTTCGGCGTGGCCAGCAACGCCGTGACCGTGGACTTCGTCCCCTCCCGTACCGACACCGACGGCAGCGGGCGCGTGGACGGCTGGGACCTGGTGCGCCTGGCCCGCTCCTTCGGGAGCAACTTCGGCGTGGGCTCCGGCTACGACCCCAAGGTGGACCTGGATGGGGACAAGTCGGTGGACGGCATCGACCTCGCCCTGCTGGCCGACTACTTCGCCCTGACCTTCTAGAGGCTCGCTGCCGGACCGCCAGCCGCCTGGTGCCCGGTGGCTGCAGCGGCCGGCTCCGGCACCACCGGCACTCCCCAGGCACCCTCCTGGCCGGCCCAGGTCACCGTTACGGGCACCAGCCGGTTGAGGGGGGCCGAGGCGACCGGCAGCGCCACCTCGAAGAAGTTCCCCGTCAGCGCCCGGATGGCTCCTCCCTGGGCGGTCGCGCCCAGGGTGAGGGAGGTCAGGGTCCGTCCCACGAACCGGCGCCGGAACTCCTCCCCCTTGCAGGCGGCCATGGAGCGGAGCCGGGCCGATCGCGACCGGATCTCCGCCGCCGGCACGCTGCCGGGCAGGCCCGCGGCGTCGGTGCCGGGGCGCGGGGAGTACGAGAAGACGTGCAGGTAGGCCAGGGGGGAGTCCTCGATGAGGCGCTCGGTGGCGCGAAAGTCCTCCTCGGTCTCCCCGGGGAAGCCGACGATGACGTCCGCCCCCAGTCCCATGTCCGGGATCCGGCGGTGCAGGCGCTCCAGGAGGCGGGCGTAGTCGCCGCTCCTGTAGTTGCGGCGCATCTGCGCCAGCACGCGGTCGGAGCCGCTCTGCAGCGGGATCTGCAGGTGCGGCGCCACCTGCTGTGTGTCGGCCAGGAAGGCGATGAGATCGCCGGTCACCGTGCGCGGCTCCAGGGAGTTGAGGCGCAGCCGCCCCAGGCCCGGGAGGCGGACCAGGCGGCGCAGGAGCCCCAGGAGATCCTCGTGGCCCGGCAGGTCGCGGCCGTAGTCGCCCGAGTTCACCCCGGTCAGGATGATCTCCACGAAGCCGGCGTCGAGCAGCCGCCGCAGGGAGGCCTCCACCTCGGGGGCGGGGATTGACCGGGAGCGCCCGCGGACGGCGGGGATGATGCAGTAGGAGCAGGCCAGGTTGCAGCCGTCCTGGATCTTGAGGGTGGCGCGGGTGCGGCCGGAGGCGGTGGGGGCGGCATGGTACGGCTCGGAGGCGACGGTGAGATCGCCGGGGAAGGCGGCAGCGGCCGCCGCCACCACCGGCTCCGGGTCCGAGCCGCCGCTGACAAGATCAACTCCGGGCAGGGCGGCCAGGGCGTCCGGGTCCCGCCGGGCGTAGCACCCCATGGCCACCAGGCGCGCCCGCGGGTTGGTCCGGGCCATGCGGCGCAGTGCCTGGCGACCGTCGGCGTCGGCCCGCCCGGTGACCGTGCAGGTGTTCACCACCAGCAGATCGGCCTCCTCGGGACAGGCCGCCGGCCGCATCCCCCGGGCCGCCAGGGCGGCCGCCAGGGAGGCGGTGTCGTCCTGGTTGAGCTTGCAGCCCAGGGTGTGCAGGTAGAAGGTGCGGCGCATGCCTCCGGCGGCCGTCAGGAGCCGCCGCCGCCCAGCGACTCCTTGGCGCGCCGGGAGCGCTCCTCCACCCCGGCGGCCATCTCCTTGCGGTAGGTCGCCAGCCGTCCCGCCAGCGCCTCGTCGGCCAGGGCCAGGATGCCCACGGCCAGCAGGCCCGCGTTGCGAGAGCCGGCCTCGCCGATGGCCAGCGTCCCCACCGGGATACCGGCGGGCATCTGCACCGTGCTCAGCAGGGAGTCGAGCCCGCCCAGGGGCGTGGAGGGGATGGGCACACCCAGCACCGGCAGCGGCGTCAGGGCGGCCACGGTCCCGGCCAGGTGGGCGGCCCCGCCGGCGCCCACGATGAACACCTGCACGCCCCGGGCCGCCGCCTCCCGCACCACCTCCCGGGTGCGGTCCGGGGACCGGTGCGCCGAGGTCACTTCCAGATCGACCCCCACGTCGAAGCGGCGCAGCACCTCCACCGCCCCCTTCATGACGGGCAGGTCCGAGTCGGAGCCCATGAGAACAGCGACCCGCGGCGCGCCCGCGGCCTTCGATGCAGCCATCTCTTCCTTCCTCCCTCAGTCGAGGCCAGCCGCCTCCGGCTCAGGCGCCGGAGATCATGGCCTGGCGATCGCCGCCTGCGATGTCGCGGCGGTAGTGCATGCCGTCGAACTGGATATGGGCCAGGGCCTCGTAGGCCCGGGCCCGGGCCGCGCTCCGGTCCGGCCCGCGTCCCACCACGCACAGGACGCGGCCGCCGGCGGTGAGCACCGTGCGCCGGGGGGCCTTGCGCGTGCCGGCGTGGAAGACGTCGACGCCCTCCATCTCCTGCGCTTGCTCCAGACCCTTCACCTTCCTGTCCACCACCGGGACGCCCGGATACCCCTCCGAGCTGGCCACCACGCCCACCGAGCAGCCGTCCTCCCAGTCCACCTCGCCCGGGGCGAGGCTTCCTTCGGCGATGGAGGCCATCTCGGCCAGCAGATCGGTGCGCAGCAGGGGGAGCAGCACCTGAGCCTCCGGGTCGCCGAAGCGGGCGTTGTACTCCAGCACCCTGGGGCCGGAGCCGGTCATCATGAGCCCCACGTAGAGCACGCCGCGGAAGGGCCGGCCCTCCGAGGCCAGTCCACGCAGCGTCGGGCGCAGGATGCGGTCCTCGATGTCGCGCAGGTCGTCCTCTCCCACGTCATCCACCGGGGCGTAGGCCCCCATGCCGCCGGTGTTGGGGCCCGCATCACCGTCCAGGGCGCGCTTGTAGTCCCGGCAGGAGGGGAGGAGCTTCATGTCGAACCCGTCGGTGAGGACGAACACCGACAGCTCCGGGCCCTCCAGGCGCTCCTCCATGACGATGCGCCGTCCGGCCTCGCCGTAGGCGCCCTTCTCCATGATGTCGTTCACCGCGTCCATGGCCTGGTCCTTGTCGGCGCAGACCACCACCCCCTTGCCGGCGGCCAGGCCATCGGCCTTGACCACCAGGGGCGCCTCGGGACGGTGACGCAGGTGATCCTTGGCCGCCCGGGCCGAGGTGAACACCTCGAAGGGCGCGGTGGGGATCTCGTGGCGCGCCATGAACTCCTTGGCGAACACCTTGGAGGACTCGATCTCGGTCGCCGATCGCGAGGGTCCAAAGACCCGGAATCCCTCCTGCTCCAGCCGGTCAGACAGCCCCAGGGTGAGTGGCTTCTCGGGCCCGATGACCGTCAGATCGATGTGGTGGCGCTTGACCCAGGAGAGGACCGCGGAGATGTCCTCCACCTGCAGGTTGGGGCAGTCGGCCTCCCGGGCGATGCCGGCGTTGGCCGGCGCGCAGAAGAGGCGCTGCACCCCGGGACTCTTGCGCAGGGTCCGTACGAGGGCATGTTCGCGGCCGCCGCCGCCGATGACCAGGACATTCAAGGGGGACCTCCTCGGGCACGCCGGACCCATTGTTTCAAAAGGGCCCAGACCCGTCAAGAAACGGGTCAGCGGCCCCGGTAGAACAGCAGCAGGGCGTCCAGCAGGGCCTCGGCCACCCGCTCACGGTGCCCGGGGGTGGCCAGAAGATCCGCGTCCTGGCGGTTGCCGATGTTGGCCACCTCCAGCAGGACCTTGATGGGGACCTCGTTGCCCCGGAGCACGGCGGGCACCCAGGAGCGGCCGCTGCGCACCACGTGGTCGCGAACCGGCCGATCCGGATGGATGGCCAGGCCGTGCTTGCGGAAGCCGTCCAGGATGGCGTCGGCGAACTGGCGGGAGAGCCCCTCGGAGCGCAGGCGCTCGGCCCGGGTGAAGGAGACGTAGGGCTTCTCCCTCACCTCCCGGTACTTGCGATAGGTGGCTCCCGAGGCGCCGTAGCGACCGCGGCGGAAGCGCTCCCCGGGGACGTACACCATGGCACCGCGCACCGAGGCGTGCAGGGCGTCGGCGTGGATGGAGAGGAAGAGAATCTTCTCGTCGTCCACGCCCTTCTTGCGCTCGGCACGGTAGATGGAGCTGGCCAGAAAGGCCCGGAGATTCACGCCCACCGCCCGGGAGGCCGAGTCCACCGGGGCGTGGGGTGGCTGGGTCAGGATGATCTCGTCCCGGTCGATGGACTGGAAACGGCCGTCGTGGGGCTCGTCCTTCTGGCTGCGGTCCTGCAGCGTCATGGCCACCTTGGCCGCGGTCCGCTGGCGCAGCAGCCGCTTGAGGCGGACGGCGATGTCGTAGACGATGTCGTCCTCCCAGACGCCGTTCTGCTGGGTGCCCACGTCGATGCCGCCGTGGCCGGGATCCAGGATGATGGTGATGCCCGCCAGATCCCGGCTGCGGACGCTGGTCTGGTAGCGGGACGCCAGCAGGCGGTTCATCTCCAGGCTCACCCGGCGGGGATCGGTGGGCGGCAGGAACTCCTCGGCGAGATCCTCCATGGGGATCTTCACCAGGAAGCCCGTGGGGATGTCGGTGACGTCCCGGATGCCCGAGCGCATGGCGATGCGGTGCACCACGCCGTCCACCTCGTCGGGGTCCACGCGGCCGGTGAAGCGGATGGCCACCGCCGAGTACAGGGCCTCGCCGGGGCGCAGGCGGTAGCCGGCATAATCCCCCCGCTCGTCCCGCCCGTAGGCCAGGAGCTGGTCCTCGGCGCCACCGGCCGCCGGGAGGAAGGCCCGGTCCAGCAGGCGGACGGGGATGAGGATCTCCTGCCCCGGTTGCAGGGCGGGATCCTTGAGCTGGTTGGCGGCCAGCAGCGCGCGGAAGTTCTCCCCGTCGCCGGTGAACCAGAACGCCAGCTTGTAGAGGCTCTCCTCCTCGATGGGCAGGCGCGCCGAGCCGACCTTGTGGCGCCAGCCCCTGTCATCCACCAGGTCGTCGGGGAAGAGGGCGGCGATCCCCAGGAAGCGGTACTCGTCCCGGAGCAGGGCGTAGGGGACCTGGTAGTACCGGTCCCGGGCCGGCTCGCCGCCGCCGTTGAGCGCCTTGAGGGCGGGCCAGTCCTCCTTGGAGCGGGCAAACCGCCCCGCCAGGTGGGACCAGCCGTCACCGGGTGCCGCCTTCACCTCGAACAGCAGGTCGCCACGCGGGTTCACCACCAGGCGCACGGCGGGGTGGATCTCCAGGACCCGGTCGCCGGCGGGGGCGGCAGAGGCCTGGGCCGGGGGCAGGATGGCGAGGATCAGGGCGCAGGGCAGGGCCCGGAGGCGGGCGAGGGGCACTCAGCCCACCGGCGCGGGTGCGAAGGGGGCCAGCTGCAGCGCCGCCTCGATCCCTCGCGCCACCTGCAGCACGCGGGCCTCCTGGAACGGGCCGCCGATGACCTGCAGCCCCACCGGCAGGCCGCCGCTCTCACCGCACGGCAGGGAGAGGGCCGGCAACCCGGCCAGGCTCACCGGCACGGTGAAGATGTCCGTGCGGTAGAGGGTGAGGGGGTCGCGGGTCTTCTCCCCCAGGGGGAAGGCCACCTCCGGCGACGTCGGTCCCAGCAGGACATCGGCCGCGTCCAGGGCCGCTGCGAAGTCACGCCGGATCAGGGTGCGCACCTTCTGGGCGCGGAGGTAGTAGGCGTCGTAGTAGCCCGCCGAGAGGGCGTAGGTCCCCAGGAGGATGCGGCGCTGCACCTCCTTGCCGAAGCCGGCCCCCCGGGTGCGGGTGTAGAGCGCATCCAGGTCGTCCCCTTCCTGCAAGCGCCGCTGCCCGTAGCGCACGCCGTCGAACCGGGCCAGGTTGGCCGAGGCCTCGGCGGTGGCCAGGACGTAGTACGTGGCCAGCGCCTCCTCGCCCCTGGGGAGCCGCACGTCCACCAGCTCGCCTCCTGCCTCGGCGATGCGGCCCAGGCAGGCGTCCAGGGCAGCCCCCACGCCGGCATCCACGCCGGCCTCCAGCCAGTCGCGGACCACCCCCAGGCGCAGGCCCGCCAGCCCGCCCTCGCGTCCCAGGGGCTCGGGCGGCTCCGGGTGGGTGGTGGCATCCAGCGGGTCGGGGCCCCAGATCGCCTCCAGGAGCAGGGCGGCGTCGTCCACGGTCCGGGCCATGGGCCCCACCTGGTCCAGGGAGGAGGCAAAGGCCACCAGCCCCCGGCGCGAGACCCGGCCGTAGGTGGGCTTGAGCCCCACCAGCCCGCACAGGGCCGCCGGCTGCCGGATGGAGCCGCCGGTATCGGTGCCGTACCCGCCCCCGGCGGCGCGGGCCGCCACCGCCGCGGCGGTACCCCCCGACGAGCCTCCGGGAACGCGGCCAGGGTCCAGGGGGTTGCGGCAGGGACCGTAGCCGGAGTTCTCGCATGACGAGCCCATGGCGAACTCGTCCATGTTGGTCTTGCCCAGGATCACGGCGCCGGCCCCGCGCAGCCGCTCCACCACGGTGGCGTCGTAGGGCGGCCGGTACCCCTCGAGGAGGCGCGAGCCGCAGGTGGTGGGCATGCCGGCCACGCACAGGATGTCCTTGAGCGCCAGGGGCAGGCCCGACAGAGGCGGCGGGGGAGCGGCACCCTTCGCGCGGCGCGCGGCATCGCTGCTCCGCGCCGATGCCAGCGCCCCTTCCCGGTCCACGTGCAGGTAGGCGTTGAGGGCCGGGTTGACCGCTGCGATCCGCTCCAGGTGGGCCCGGGTCAGATCCTCGCTGGTGAAGTCGCCGGCGTCCAGGCCGGCGCGCATCTGCGCCAGCGTGCGATCGACCAGGGAGCCCACCGGCTCAGGAGAGGACGCGGGGCACACGGAAGTGTCCCGCGGCGGCGTCAGGCGCCTGGTCCAGGGCCGCCTCCCGGGGCAGGGAGGGGACGGGCTGGTCGCTGCGGCCGCCGCCAGTGAGATCCAGGACGTGGGCCGTGGGCTCGACCCCCTCCACGTCCACGGAGGCCAGCACCGAGAAGGCGTCCAGGATCCGCCCCAGCTGCCCGCCCATCTCGCGCAGGTCCGCCCCGGCCAGCTGCAACCGGGCCAGCCTGGCGATGGCTCGCACCTGCCCGCTGCTCAGTTCCGCCATGGCCCGGTGAGCGTAGCGGAGGGGCGGTCTCGATTCAAGACGCAATCCGCCGTCCCTTTGCGCCTCCACCGTCAAATCGGGTATTCTCGGCCCTCCCGCAGGCAGCGGCGCCCGGCGGCCGTGGCATCCGTCCGGTGCGGCCGGGGCCCGGCGCGGAAAGGATGCTGCTTTGCGTCCGCTGGCGCGCAGAATCTTCCTGACCCAGGGTCTCATCGTCCTGCTGGTCTTCGGCGTCAGCCTCTTCGCCTACGTCAAGCTCCTGGAGGCCAAGTCCCGGGCCTCGCGCCTGCGCGCCGAGTACGAGCTGGGCATCGCCCACGAGATGCTCCTGTCGGAGCTGCGGGACATCGGCCGCAGCCGGCCGTTCTACTTCCTGGAGAAGCGCAGCCGCGGCACCCGCACCGAGGAGTTCAAGCGCTCCTTCTACTCCAGCCTGGAACGGGTGGCGGGCGGCGTGGAGGAGCTGGCCCGGCAGGCCGGCGGGCGCCAGGGGCTGGACGATCTGGTGGACCAGCTCCGCCTCAACCTGGCCCAGTACCGGCGCGCCGTGGCCGAGCAGGAGCTCTACTCGGCCCTCGAGGATCCGGTGCGTCTGAGCCTGGCCGAGGACCGGCCCATGGAGTCGCGGGAGCGCATGTCAGAGCTGACCCGGGCCTCCAAGCGTGAGCGGGAGACCATCGTGGCCAGCGAGATCGAGGCTCTGGGGCAAGCGGCCCATGACGCCACGGTGCTGGCTCTTCTCTTCTGTGGCCTGGCGGTCCTCGTGGCCAGCGCCGCCACCTTCTGGCTCACCCGCTCCATCCACCGGCCGGTGCGGGATCTGCGCGCCGCCACCGAGGCCCTCTCCCGCGGCGAGTTCGACCGTCGCATCGACGTCCGCAACCGGGACGAGCTGGGGGATCTGGCCCGGGCGTTCAACGAGATGGCGGCGCGTCTGCAGGAGCTGGACGAGCTGAAGAGCGGCTTCGTGTCCATGGTGAGCCACGACCTGAAGACCCCCCTCACCTCCATGAAGGAGGCGGTGGAGCTCCTGGCCGAGGGAGTGGGCGGCGACCTCACGCCGCGCCAGCGCCGCCTGCTCACCATCACCCGGGACGGGATGGAGCGCCTGGGGATCTACGTCCAGGGGATCCTGGACGTGTTCCGCTTCGAGGCCGGCCGGGTTCACCTGGTGCGAGAGCCCCTGTCCCTGTCCGATGTGGTCGCCGACCAGATCGAGCTGGTGGAGGGGCGCTGCCGCGAGGCCGGCGTGGCGCTCAGTCGTGAGCTGGACCGGGACCTGCCGCTGGTGGAGGCCGACCGCTTCCGGCTGGGGCAGGTGGTGGCCAACCTGCTGGACAACGCCATCAAGTTCACGCCCAGGGACGGCACCATCCTGCTGCGCACCGGCGTGGAGGCCTGGAAGGACGACCTGGCGGTCCTGCTGGAGGTGAGCGACACCGGCATCGGCATCGCCCCCCGGGATCTGAAGCACGTCTTCGACAAGTTCTTCCAGGGCAGCCGGCGCCCGGGCCGCCCGGTGCACGGCGCCGGGCTGGGCCTGGCCATCGTCAAGAGCCTGGTGGAGGCCCACGGGGGCCAGGTGTCGGTGGACAGCACACTGGGGCGCGGCACCATCTTCCGCGTCCTGCTCCCCGCCGCCGCGCGGATGCCCGCCGGCCGGGCCCTGGCCGGATGAGAGCGCTCCGGTCGAGCCGGCTGCAACGCGTGATGGGCGCCGCGGCGCTGGCGGCGGCCGCGCTGGGCTGCCCGGCGGTCCGCTCCCGTCCCCAGGCGCCGCCGGAGCCGATCCCGCCGCCGGCGGTGGTGGAGGAGGAGAGGCTCACCACGGCGCCCCGGGCCACGCCGGCCGAGGAGCAAGGGCTGGCCTGCGCCCGGGCGGCGCTGGTGCTGGCCCTGGCTCCCCCCGGCCCCTCGGTGTGGGTGGAGCCGGCGGACCTCCTGCTGGCCCGGCTGGCGCTGGAGGCGGCCCGGGACGGCGCCACGAGGATCGCGGCGGAGGCCCTCTACCTGCGGGGGATGCTGGCCCTGGGGCCCGGAGAGGCCGCGGCCCAGGAGGCCCGGGCCCTGCTGGAGGCCGCCGGCGCCATGGATCCCCTGGGGCCGTTCGCGGCCCCGTCGCGCCTGGCCATCAGGCTCCTGGAAGCCGCCGCGCGACGGCAGAAGGAACTGGCCGACCTGCGCGAACGGCTGGCCGGCGCCGAGCAGGGCCGCCGGCGGGAGCAGGCCGCCGCCGACACGCTGCGCGCCGAGGTGGAATCGCTCAAGAAGCAGCTGGACGAGCTGAAGGAGGTCCACCTGCGGATAGAATCGGAGAAGAAGGACGGCCCGCCGTGAGGGCCGCCGGCCCCGGGAGGAGAGCTTGAGCACCGAGCGCATCATGGTGGTGGACGACGACCTGCAGATCCTGGAGGTCCTGCAGACCCGCCTGGAGTCCCACGGGTTCGCCGTGGAGACGGCCACCGACGGCGAGCAGGCCCTGGCCAGCGTCCGCTCCCGCCCCCCGGACCTCATCCTCACCGACCTGAAGATGCCGGGGATGGATGGCCTGGAGCTGCTGCGCCGCCTGCGTGAGATGGATGGCTGTCCGCCGGTGATCTTCCTCACGGCCCACGGCTCCATCGCCCAGGCCGTGGAGGCCATGAAGCTGGGGGCATTCGACTTCCTGGAGAAGCCCTACAGCGGCGCCGACCTCATGGCCATGGTGCGGCGCGCCCTGGCGCCGGGGGAGGCCCCGCCCGCCCCTCAGGCTCCCGCCGAGGAGCCCCTGCTCCTGGAGAGCCGCGCGCCTTCCATGCGCCGTGTCCAGGAGCTTCTGGAGCGCGTTGCCTCCACCCCCTCCACGGTGCTCATCACCGGCGAGAGCGGCACGGGGAAGGAGCTGGTGGCCCGGACGCTGCACCGGCTCAGCCAGCGCGCCGCCATGCCGCTGGTGGTCATCGACTGCGGTGCCCTTCCCGACACCCTGCTGGAGTCGGAGCTGTTCGGCCACCGCCGCGGCTCCTTCACCTCGGCCACCCAGGATCGCAAGGGGCTGCTGGAGATGGCCGACGGAGGGACCGCCTTCCTGGACGAGATCGGCAACATCTCACCCTCCATGCAGACGCGGCTCCTGCGCTTCCTGCAGAACGGCGAGGTCCGCCGCATCGGCGACGCCCAGCCCCGCAAGGTGGACGTGCGGGTGATCGCCGCCACCAACAGGGATCTGGCCAAGGGGACGGCCGACGGCTCGTTCCGCGAGGACCTCTACTACCGCCTCAAGGTGGTGACGCTCCAGTTGCCGCCGCTGCGCGAGCGGCGGGAGGACATCCCGGAGCTGGCGGCCCAGTTCGTCCAGCAGGCCGCCGCCATGCTGCGCCGCCCGGTGACCGGCCTCAGCCCGGCCGCCCTGGAGCATCTCAAGGGGCACTCCTGGCCTGGCAACGTCCGGGAGCTGAAGCACGTCATCGAGGCGGGGGTCGCCCTGAGCCGGAGGAACGTGCTGCAGCTGGAGGACCTGGTGCAGGCCGACTTCGTGGCCGGAGCCGAGGAACCGGAGGTCGGGCCCGCCCTCACCACCCTGGAGCGCTCGGAGCGGGATCAGATCGTCAAGGCGCTGCAGGATAACGGCTGGGTGCAGAAGCGCGCGGCGGACGTCCTGGGGATCAGCGGCCGGGTGATCCACTACAAGATTCGCAAGTACGGCATCCAGATCCCACGCTCGTGAGAGGCTCCACGCCCGGCGGCCGCCGGCGGCTCCCCGCCGCGCTCCTGGTCACGCTCCTGGCCGGTGGCGGGACGGCTCCGGCCGTTCCGACCGATTCCGAGCCGGACCGGATCGCGCTGGAGATCGCCGTGGTGGGGGTGCGGGAGGGGACCCGGGAGCTGCAGCGGCGCCGGGTGGTCCTGGACGCCGGCATGGCAGGCCGGCTGGAGCTGGCCGTGGGGCGCCTGGACGGCGGCCGGCCGGCGCAGGCCCGTTGCCAGCTGGCCTTCACCACGGCCCCGGGTCTCGATGGGGCGCTGGAGGTGGCGGTGACCTCCGAGGTGATCCAGGAGGCCGGCGGGTCCGTCCGGGAGTGGCGCCGGGGCGGCCGCCTCGCCCTGCGGCTCGGGACCAGTGGCGTGCTGGAGATCGCGCCGGCAGAGGAGCCGGGAGAGCGGCTTCTCGTGTCCATCACCCTGAGCCCGGCCGACGGGGAGGAGATCACCCTGCCTCCGCAGAGGGTGGAGCTGGAGATCGCCGTCTGGGCGGTGCAGGGGGACGAGGTGGTGCTGCTCCAGCGCCCCCGCCTGAGGACGCTGACCGGCCAGCCGGCGGCCTTCGCCTTCGACTACCCGGTGCCGGCGGCTTCGGGCAACGGGTTCGAGCATGTCCGCTGCCGGCTCACCGCCACCCCGGGCTGGCCGCGGGACGGGCGCCTGCCGGTGCGGGTGGAGCTCAGCGGCGGCTTCCCCTCCGCCTCCGGCCCGGTCCTGAGCGGCCGCGAGACCATGGCCCGCCTGGAGCCCGGCCGGAGCTGGACCACGGAGATCCAGGCCCGGGAGGGGGAGGGACCATTCCTGAGGGTGGCCCTGACCGCCTTCTGGGACTCGGGGGGTTTTGACGCCCCGGGAGGGGGTCCTCTATAGTGGGGCCCGTGATCCGGAACTTGCAGCGTCTCCGGGTTGTCCCTGCCTGCCTCCCCATCCTCGCCTGCCTGCTGGGTGGGGTCTGGGCTGATCCGGCACGCTCCGGCCCGCCCCTGCCGCCGGGCGGCGACATCTCCGGGCGTGCCCTGGACGCGGCGGGGAGGGTGCTGGCCGGCGTCGAGGTCCTGGTGGCCCGGCGCGGGGCCGCCGAGGCGCCGCCGTTCAGCGTTCGCACCGATGCCGAGGGGCGCTTCCTGGCCCGTGGCCTTCCCCAGGCCGAGTACTTGCTGGTGGCCACCAAGGCGGGCTACCTGGCCGGCATCTCCCAGGTCGGCCGCCTGCCGGCGGCTGGCGTGTTGCTGGTCCTGGGGCTGGACCTGCCGTCCTTGCGCGAGGAGATGACCTGGGTGCTGCGCCTCCCCGGCCGCGATCTCCTGCGGGCCCTCCAGGCCCAGGTGGGTGAGGGGAGCGGGGAGCGGCCGGCGGCGGCGCCCATCACCACCCACCTGGAGCAGCGGTTCGGACTCTCCCTGGGGGACGGGCTCGCCGATGGCGGCGCGGGCGGTCCGGACCTGGGCACCCGCCTGGCCGTCGCCGGTGAGACGGCGGCCGGCGTCTCCTGGCGGTCGGGGGCCCGCTTCGAGGACATGGCCCTGGGGCGGTCCGGGACCGGCCCGTGGAGGCAGAGCGAAGACCTGTTCCTGAGCGGCGGGGCCGACCTGAGCCTGGAGGACGACGGCTGGCTCACCGGCGATCTGCGTCTGCGCCGGGAGCGCCTGGCCGTGGGCTCCGGGATCGGGCTGGCCGAGAACCGGGCCGCGGGGGTCGACCTGGAAGCCCGGCTGCCTGGCGACGAGACGCGGATCCGGTTCCGGGCCCGGGCGCTGGAGGCGGATCCCGGCGTGGCCAGGGCGGCCGGTCAGGTGGGGCTTGCCCGGCACACCTTCGGGCTGAGCCTGACCCGGGCCGCC
>JBFGDW010000044.1:0-15898 GCA_041580435.1 Candidatus Polarisedimenticolia bacterium
CCTTTCCCCTGGCAGCCCGGGTGGTGACACGGGATCTGGGCCGGGTGGGGCACGCCCTGGGGGGGATCTACGCCGCCAACACCCTGGGGACCATCGCCGGCGCCTTCCTGTGCGGCTTCGTGCTGATCCCGGCGCTGGGTCTGGGCCCCACCGCGGCGGCCCTGGTCATGCTCAACCTGGCCCTGGGCGGCGCCCTCCTCCTGGCGGCACCCTGGGCCGGCCCCGCCGCCCGCCGCGGCTGGGCCCTGGCGGCGGCGGCGGCCCTGCTGGCGGTCCCCTTCCTGGTGCCGGGGGAGCTGTTCCGGGACGCCTTCGAGCGCCGCTTCGCCCGGGTGCTCTACTACAAGGACGAGGCCACCGACACCGTGGCGGTGGCCGAGACGAAGCCGGGCGTCCTCGATTCCCGGACGATCTTCTACGCCGACGGCAGGGGCACCGCGGGGATCTTCTCCGTCCCCGAGAACCGGGTTTCCGGCCACCTTCCCATGCTGGTGCATCCCGATCCCCGGGACGTCCTGGTGATCTGCTTCGGCGTGGGCAACTCCCTGGCGGCGGTGGGGCGCCACCCGGCCAGCCGCATTCACTGCGTGGAGCTCTCGCCGGGGGTCATCGAGACGGCCCACTTCTTCGCCGCCACCAACAACGACATCCTCGACGACGACAGGGTGCGCCTGTTCATCGAGGACGGGCGCATCCACCTGCTCACCACGGGCACCCGCTACGACGTGGTCACCCTGGAGCCGCCGGAGATGCACACCGCCGGCGTGGTCAACCTCTACACCCGCGAGTTCTACGAGCTGGTGAAGGCGCGCCTCAACCCGGGTGGCGTGGTGTGCCAGTGGCTCAACATCCGCAAGATGCCCGAGCACGAGTTCAAGATGCTGATCGCGGCGTTCCGGGAGGTGTTCCCCCACACCACCTTGTGGCAGCCGCCCAAGTGCTTCGGCGTGCTCCTCCTGGGCACCGATGGCCCGCTCCAGATCGACCTGCCGCGCTTCCTGGAGCGCTACCAGCGGCCCCGGGTCTACCGGGACCTGGCCGAGGTGCGCCTGGGAGACCCGCTGGACTTCCTGAGCCAGTTCCTCATGGGAGAGGAGGCCACCGCGCGCTACGCCGCCGGAGCCCCGCCCGTCACCGACGACCGCACCTACGTGGACTTCTCGGTGCCGCGCAGCGTGATGGCCGACTATGCCGTGTCGGGGTTCTTCGCCGGGCTGGACCTGGTGGTCCGGGACGCCAGCGGCCGCCTCACCTCGTCCCAGGCCGGCTACGAGAAGATCCGCCGCCTGAGCCGCCAGCGGGAGAGCGTGCTGGAGATCCTCACGGGCGTGGAACGGGCCGGGCCGGATCCCGAGGCCACCCGGGCGGCCCTTGCCCGCTTCACCGACGAGAAGCGGCACTGGTGCGACGAGTACGGCGCCGGCTCCTGAACGGTCCGGCCGCTCCCCACGGCGCCTTTGCTAGACTCACGCCCGTTCCACGCGCCTGTAGCTCAGGTGGATAGAGCAAGGGATTCCTAATCCCTAGGTCGGGTGTTCGAGTCACCCCAGGCGCACCACACTCCTGCACGGCGCGCCGGGTGGACCGTGCTAACTTTTGTCCCATGCGCCGAGCAGCCCCTCGCAGCAGAAGCCGGGCCTGGCCGGCCAGCCTGATGGCCCTGGCCATGGCGCTGGCCGCCGTCCCGGCGTGGGGCCAGCCGGGCCGCCCGGATCCGGTGCAGGAGCGCCTGCGCCACCGCCTGGAGGCCGCCGGCGACCCACCGGTCCTGGCGGTGGGGGAGACGGCCATCCACGCCGCCCGCACCCTTGTGGCGTTCTACGAGGCGCGCGCCTACCGCCCGGCGTGGACCGACCAGAGCGGCCCCTTGCCGGCGGCCCAGGAGGTGCTGGCCAGCGTCGCCGGAGCCCACCTGGAGGGGCTCCGCCCCGACGACTACCACCACGCCGAGCTCAGCCGGCGCCTGCGGCCGGCCGGCGGCGCCCCCCCTCTGGACTCGCCCGCCCGGGTGGACCTGGAGCTCCTCCTCACCGATGCCTTCTTGCTGTACGGCGCCGACAGCCTGGCCGGGCACCTGGATCCCGAGACCATTGACCCGGAATGGGTGGCGCGCCGGCGTGGCGCCGACATGGCCGTGGAGCTACAGGCGGCCCTGGAGGGGGACAGGGTGGGCGCCCGCCTGGCGGAGCTGCTGCCGCCCCAGGAAGGGTACGCCTTGCTGCGCCGGGCCCTGGCACAACACCGGGAGATCAGCCAGGCCGGCGGCTGGCCCCAGGTCCCGGCGGGGCCCACCGTCAAGCCCGGGGACGAGGACGCCCGGGTGCCGGTGCTGCGGGCGCGCCTGCGCGCCACGGGCGATCTGGAGCCAGGCGCCGGCGATGACGAGGGATCCCGGCTGGGAGAGGTCACGCGCCAGGGGGTGATCCGGTTCCAGGAGCGGCACGGGCTCGATCCCGACGGCAAGGTGGGGCCGGCCACCCTGGCGGCGCTGAACGTCACCGCCGGAGAGCGCGTCGATCAGATCCGTGTGAACATGGAGCGCTGGCGCTGGCTGCCCCAGGAGCTGGGCGCGCGCTACGTGCTGGTCAATATCGCCGACTTCCACCTGGACCTGGTGGAGAACGGCGAGCCGGTGCTGGCCATGCGTGTCATCGTGGGGAAGGACTACCGGCGCACGCCGGTGTTCAGCGACCAGATCCGCTACCTGGTCCTCAACCCGGCGTGGGAGGTTCCCAACCAGCTCGCGGTGCAGGACATCCTGCCCGAGGTGCGCCGCAACCCCGACTACCTGAGCCAGATGGGGATCAAGGTGCTCCAGGGCTGGGGGGCCGGCGAGCGCGAGCTGGACCCGTCTTCCATCGACTGGAGGTCCGTCTCACCCCGCCAGTTCAGCTACCGCTTCCGGCAGGCTCCCGGGCCGCAGAATGCGCTGGGCACGGTGAAGTTCATGTTCCCCAACCGGTTCAACATCTACCTCCACGACACCCCCAAGCGGGAGCTTTTCCGGCGCGCCGAGCGCAGCTTCAGCTCCGGCTGCATCCGGGTGGAGAAGCCCATGGAGCTCAGTGAGCGCCTGCTGTGGGGAGACAGCCGCTGGAACCGGGAGGCCATCACGGCCGCCGTGCGCCAGGGGACGGAGCGGACCGTCCGCCTGCCCGAGCCCGTGGCCGTGCACCTGCTGTACTGGACCGCCTGGGTGGACGAGGAAGGACGGATCCAGTTCCGGCGGGACCTCTACGGGCGCGATGGCAGGGTCCTGGAGGCGCTGGCCCAGCCGGCCCCGGGGCCCAGGGAGCGGGGGACCACCTGATCCGGGCAGGCAACCGCCGGTGGGACCGGGCCATTCTGGTGCCGGCCCTGGCCCTGCTGGGCCTCCTCCCCGGGGCGGCCGGCGCGGAGGAGCGCCCTCTCTTCGACGAGGGGAAGCTCTCCTTCTCCGTGCGCTTCCGGGACGAGACCGTGCCGTACCGGGTCTTCTTCACCACCGCCATGCCGGGCGAGCCGCTCCGCGTCAGCGTGCTGGGGCGCGGCACCGACTACGACGTGGCGGCCCCGGCCGGGAGGCTGCGCCGCCTGGAGCCACTGGCCTGGGAGTGGCGCGCTCCCGACACGGCCCGGCTGGTGCCGCTGACCCTCACCCGCGCCTCCACGGGGGAGACCATGACGCTGAACGTCTTCGTCCTCGTCCCCCTGGGTCGCGTGCGCAACGGCGCTCTCAATGGCTACCGGATCGGCGCGTACCCCACAGTGGCGCTGCGGGGGCTGGACATCTACCGCCCGCCCCGGGGCCTCATGGAGGTGACGCCGGAGAACCAGGACACATGGGTCTCCCCCCACTTCCAGCTCCGCCAGTTCCTGTGCAAGCAGGCCGGGGGCTGGCCCAAGTACGTGGTGCTGCGGGAGCGCCTGCTGCGCAAGCTGGAGTACCTCCTGGCCGAGGTGAACCGGGCCGGGCACCGGGCGGACACCTTCTTCGTCATGAGCGGCTACCGCACGCCGTACTACAACGCCGCCATCAAGAACGTGAAGTACAGCCGCCACCAGTGGGGCGGCGCGGCGGACATCTTCATCGACGAGTCGCCCCGGGATGGGGTCATGGACGATCTCAACGGGGACGGGCGCATCGACGTGGAGGACGCGGGAGTTCTTTACGACCTGGTGGACCGGCAGCAGGGGAAGAAGGAGTTCGAGCCGTTCATCGGCGGTCTGGGGCGCTACCGGACCACCGCCTCCCACGGTCCGTTCATCCACGTGGACGCCCGGGGCTTCCGGGCGCGCTGGGGCCACTGAGCCAGACGCGGGCGTAGATGGCGCCGTTGAGGGCCAGCACCGCCAGCCCCAGGACGATCTGGACCGGACGGGTGAGGTCGCCGGGGTACAGGACCGGCAGGAGGTGCTCCGCCACAAAGCTGTCGTGGTGGTAGGGATCCCCCGCGGCCCGGCGCAGCGTCATCTCCAGCGGTGTCAGGGGGCAGACCCAGCCGGCCAGCTCAACCAGGGCGCCCCACGCAACCGCCGGCAGGTGCAGCCACGCCGCCCGCCTCCAGCGCAGGACCACGAGCCCCCCGGCCACCACCCACGCCACGAAGGCCAGGTGCAGCACCAGCACTGCGTCGGCCAGGATCCGGCTCACCGGCGCATGGCTCCTGCGGCGCCGCCTCAGCCGGCGGCCGGGGAGGACTCCAGCCAGGCCTCCAGGGCGCCGAGAGCCTCGGGGACCCGGGCGCGCCCCAGGCCGAAGCGCAGGTGGGCGTCGCCGAAGTGGAACAGGGTGGACGGCACCAGCAGCACCCCGGCCTCCTCCCGGGCGCGGCGGCAGAACGCCTCGGCGGAGCCGTGGCGCAGGCGGGCCAGTCCCACCGGGCCGGCCCGGGGCGGACACCACTCCAGCAGGTCCTCACGCCGGGCCATGAACGCTGCCGCTTCCCGCAGGTTGGCGTCGATGATCCGGCGGCTGCGCTCCATGAGGGCCGGCGCCGACTCCAGGGCCAGGCGCGCCAGCAGCTCGCCTGGAGCCGAGCTGCAGATGCTGGTGTAGTCCTTGAGGCGCACCACCGCGGCACGCAGATCCGGGTCGGGGATCACCAGCCAGCCGATGCGCAGGCCCGGCAGGCCGAAGCTCTTGGACGTTCCCCACAGGGTCACCGCACGCCCATCCAGGTCGGTGGCGGTGGGCAGCCTCGCCGAGGGATCCGGCTCCAGCCCGCGGTACATCTCGTCGCTGAACACCCGGGCTCCGGCGGCGGCCGCCAGCTCCAGGACCCGGCGATAGTCGCCCTGGGACGGCAGCAGGCCCGTGGGGTTGTGGGGGACGTTGAGGACCACCAGTCGGGCGCCGGGCGCCAGCAGCTCCTCCAGCTGCCCCAGGTCCAGGCGCCAGCCGCGGGAGGATGGCACCACCATCCACGGGATCACCTCGCCGCCCCGGGCGCGGGCCACCTCGGCCAGGGACTGGTAGCACGGCCACTGCACCACCACCCGGTCCCCCTGCGCCACCAGGGCGCTGAGGGCCAGGAACACCCCCTCTTCCGGTGCATTGGTCACCACCACGGCGTCCGGGTCCGTCTGCCGGCCCAGGCCGGCGATGACCCGGCGCAGGGCCGGGTCGCCCTGGGACTCGGTGTACCCCAGTCGGAGGTCCAGGAGGCAGGCAAAATCGGTCCCGGCCAGGGCCAGGAGCTCGCCCACCGACAAGGTCTCGCAGTCGGAGGCCGAGAGCATGTGGGGCGTGGTGAACTCGTGCTCGCCGTAATACCGCTCCAGCTTGAAGGGCGGGAAGGTCACGGCGCGGGATCAGTCGGCCAGGACCCGGCGGGGGCGGGCGCCGGCGGGAGAACGCGGCGAGTCCCGGCGCCGGCGGGGGAGCGCCCGGCGCACCACCGAGCCGATGTCCTCCAGGGTGGTGTACCAGACCGGCAGGGCGATGAGGGTGAAGATGGTGGAGGACGCCAGCCCGCCGATGATGGCCACGGCCATGGAGTCCACGTACACCCCGGCCACGGTGAACTGGGACAGGGCCAGGGGAGCCAGCCCGAACACCGTGGTGATGGTGGTCATGAGGATGGGGCGCAGCCGGTCGCCACACCCCTCCAGGATCGCCTCCACCCGGTCCCGGCCCGCCCGGCGCAGGTTGTTGACGTGGTCCACCATGACGATGCCGTTGTTCACCACCATGCCGATGAGGATGATGACGCCGATGAACGCCACCACCTCCAGCCGGTAGCCCAACAGCCACAGGGCCCAGAAGGCGCCGAAGAACGCCAGGGGAAGGGTGATGAAGATGGCGAACGGCTGCAGGAACGATTCGAACAGGGCCGCCATGAGGATCATGACCAGGACCAGGGACAGCAGGATCCCCTGGAACATGACCCCCAGGGCATCGTCCCGGTCTCGCCCCCACCAGCCCCAGTCCCAGGAGTACCCCTCGGGGAGACGGACCGAGCCCATCTGGGCCGTCACCTGGGCCTTGGCCTCCTCGGTGGTCACCTCCACGGGGAACTCGACGTTGATCCACTGGGTGGTCTTCCGCTCCTCCCGGTCGATGGACTTCTCGGTGCGGCTCAGGGCCACCCGGGCCACGGACTCCAGGGGAACGGTGCGCCCCTCCCGGGTGGGGATGGGCAGGCTGGTGAGGGCGGCCAGGCCGGGCTGGGCGTCCTCGGGCAGCCCCAGGATCATCTCCACCTCGCCGCTGGCCGCCTGGAAGCGGCGCAGGGAGCGGCCGCGGAAGGTGAAGGCCACGGCGTCGGCCACCTGGCGAGGGGTGAGCCCCACCTGCCGCGCCTTGTCCGGCTCCACCAGGATGCGTGCCTCCTGCTGCCCGGTGAGCGTGGGTCCGAACACCTCCTTGACCCCCTCGATCCCCCGCAGGACGGCCTCCACCTCGGTGGCCACATCCCGCAGGTACTCGGGGTCATCGCCGTGGAGGGCCAGGTTGACCATGCGCCGGTCGCCGCCGCCGCGACCGCGCCGGAATCCGTCACGGTCGCCCACCTCCAGCTTGACTCCCGGGATGATCGGCAGCCCCTCCTGGAGGCGCTGGCGCAGCAGCTGGATCTGGGTGGGGTTGACCTGCTCCCAGGGGAGGTAGACCCGGGTCATGGCGAAGCCGTTCTCGGTGTACCAGGAGTAGATGGTCTCGTGGCCCAGCTCCTCCTTGCGGGAGTCCACCCACGCCTCCACCTGGTCCACGTACCCCTCCAGCACCTCCAGGTTGGTGGGATCGTAGGGGCGATAGAAGATGGAGACCTCCCGCTCCTGCATCTGTGGCTCGCTGGCCTTCTCGATGAAGGAGTACGGGACCGCGGCGCTGCCGGCCAGGGCCACCAGGGCCACCAGGGTCAGCAGGCGGTGGCGCAGGGTCCAGCCCAGAAGCGATCTGTAGGCGGGCACCACCCGTCGCAGGACGAACCCGGGCCGCACTTGCCGGTGGGGCACGAAGCGGGCGGCGGCCAGAGGGATGAAGGTCAGGGAGACGAGCAGGGAGCAGACCACCGCCAGGCACAGGGTGATGGCCACCGCGCCGATGTAGATGAACATCTCGCCCCGCTCGATGGTGAACAGCCAGGACCACACGATGAGGGTGGTGGCGGTGGCGGCCACCACCGCCAGGGAGACCTCCCGCGCCCCCACCCGGGCGGCCTCACGGGGCGGCATTCCCTGGCCCTGGCGCCGGTGGATGTTCTCGATGACCACCACGGCGTTGTCCACCAGCATGCCCACTCCCACCATGAGGCCCAGCATGGTGAGCACGTTGAGGACCGTCCCCAGCAGGTACATGAGGCCGCAGGCCACCACCAGGGAGAAGGGGATGGCCACCGCCACGATGAGGGTGGTGCTCACCCGGCGCAGGAAGACGAACAGCACCGCGATGGCCAGCAGGCCGCCGAACAGCCCGGCGTTGCGCAGCCCCAGCAGGGACTTGCGGATCTCCTCACCCTGGTTGGTCCAGACCAGGAGGCTTATCCCCTTGAGATCCGGGTCGTTCTTGATCTCCTCGATCCGATCCATCACCCGGCGGGAGGTGTCCACGGTGTTGGCGGTGGGCTCCTTGAAAACCTGCACGCCCACGGCGAACTCCCGGTCCAAGTGGCGGCCGTAGTCCAGCTCGGGCTCCCGGAGGCCGACCTTCGCCACGTCGCGCAGGCGCAGACCGCTGGCGGCCCCCAGGCTCAGGTTGCGGATCTCCTCCAGGTTGCGGAAGCGGCCCAGGCTGCGGACGTCGTAGCGCAGGCGATCGCCCCGCACCGCTCCCAGGTCCATGTCCATGTTGGCCGCCTGCAGCCGCTCCACCACGTCCCGGGGCTGGATGTCATGCTTGACCAGGGCGGCGGGATCGATGTCGATGCGCACCTCCTGGGGGGCCACGCCGTCCAGGCGCACGCTGGCGACGCCCTTGATCCGCTCCAGCGGCCGCTTGATGCGCCGGTCCAGCAGGTCGTACGACTCGGAGAGGTCCCGCTCGGCCGAGATGCGGCCCTCGATCATGGACCCGTCCCCCGGGCCGTCAAGGAACGTGCGCAGATAGACGTCGGTGATCCCCGACGGCAGCTCGGGGCGCACCCGGTCCACCGCCTCGCGGACCTCCATCTTCTTGAGGTCCAGGTTCACCGACCAGTCAAACTGCACCCGCACCTCGACGCGCCCCGACTCGGCCTCCCCCGAGAGCCGCTTCACGCCGGGGATGGTGGCCAGCTCGGCCTCCAGGATCTCCACCACCTGCCGCAGACCCTCCAGCGGGTGGGAGCCCGGGAAGGGGACCTCCACCTCCACGAAGGGGCGCTCCACCACCGGCATGAAGTCCAGGGGCAGGCGCGGGATGGACACGGCTCCCAGCACCAGCAGGCTCACCAGCAGCATGATCACCGCCACCGGACGCTCGATGGGCAGGTCGGTGAGTCTCACGACGCCTCGCCGCCGGCGGGCAGGGGACCCCCTTCGCCGGCCAGGGAGGTCACCCGGGAGGGAAGCGCCCCCGGCCGGGAGAACACCCGGTAGACGCACGGGATCACCACCAGGGTGAGCACCGTGGCCGCCAGCAGCCCGCCGATGACGGTGAGCGCCAGCGGGGCACGCAGCTCATCGCCGGCCCCCAGTCCCAGGGCCATGGGGAGCAGCCCCAGCACGGTGGTGGTGGTGGTCATGAGGATGGGGCGCAGCCGCTCGTGGCCGCCGGCCACGATGGCCGCGTCCAGGGCCTCCCCCTCCCGGCGCCGCCTGTTGATGGCGTCCACCAGGACGATGGCGTTGTTCACCACGATCCCGGCCAGCATCACGGCCCCGATGAGGACCAGGACGCTGATGCTGGTGTCGGTGAGGAGCAACGCCGCCACCACCCCCACCAGCGCCAGCGGGATGGACAGGAGGATGACGAAGGGGTGGAGGAGGGACTCGAACTGGGCGGCCATGACCACGTAGACCAGGAAGACCGCCAGGGCCAGCATGAGGCGCAGGCTGGCGAAGGAGACCTGCAGCTCCTCGTCCTGCCCGGCCAGCTCGGCGTCAGCGCCTGCAGGCAGGTCGAGCCCGGCCACCGTGGCCCGCACCCGCTCCAGGGTGCGGCCCAGGTCGCCCCCCGCCACCTTGCCGGTGATCTCCGCCACCCGGGCCCCGCCGGCGCGCTGGATGGCTGCCGGCCCGCGCCCCACGTCCACCCGCGCCACGGCGGAGACCGGCACGGCGCTACCGTCAGGGAGGGAGACCCTGAGAGAAGCCACGTCGGAGGCCCGCTCCCGCGCCGTCTCCGAGGCCCGCAGGCGGATGTCCAGGCGCTCCTCACCCTCCCGGAACTCACCCACCTTCTCGCCGAGGATCTTGCGGCGCAGGGCGCTCCCCACCGCCGCCGGCGTCACCCCCAGGGAGGCGGCCCGCTCCCGGTCCAGCTCCACGCGGACCTCGGGGTTGCCCGGCTCAGACGAGCTGGCCACGTCCACCACCCCGGGCACCCGGGCCACCACCGTGGCCGCCTGCCGCGCCGCGGCGTCCAGCAGATCCAGATCCTCGGCGAACACCTTCACCGCCACCGGCGGCTTGACGCTGAGCACCGACGGCCGCACCAGCTCCGCCTCCACGTGGGGGTAGAGGCGCAGCACGCGGCGCGCCTCGGCCACCGCCTCCGCCTCGGCCTCGGCACCCGCCCCGGGCTCCAGCACCAGGTCGATCTGCGCCAGGTTCTCCCCGGTGGTCCGGCGTCCCGAGGCGGTGGACGGGAGGCTCCCCACCAGGGAGAACACCCGGGCGAAGCGGGGCTGGCTCACCAGGGCCGCCTCGATGGTCTCCACCGTCTCGGCCGTGGCCTCCAGGGGCGTCCCCTCCTGCAGGCGGAGCTGGAACGCGAACTCACCCTGGGAGAGGTCGGGGACCAGGTTGGTCCCCAGGCCCGAGAGCCCCACGAGCGACAGGGCGAACACCCCCCCCGCCGCCAGCAGCACCAGCCAGCGCCGGCGCAGCGCGGACTGCAGGCCGCCCGGGTAGGCGCGGCCCAGACCGTCGAAGGCCCGCGCCAGCGGCCAGGTCGTCACGGAGAACAGGCGGCTCGCCAGCATCCAGATCAAGGCCACGGCCGCAACCATCAAGAACAATGCCGGGCGGATGGGGATGAGCACGAGCCACACCGTGAGGATCCTGCTGAACCAGTGACGCCCATCTCCCACCGGACCCATCTCCAAACCAAAAAGTCGAAGAACGCCAACGTACGGGAAGAGGAGATCTGCCATGACCTGCAGAACCCAGAGGACGGGGAGCAGCAGGAGGACGATGACTCGGAGCGCCAGGATGAGCAAGGCCGGCACGAGCAGCAAGGGCAAGAGCAGGAGACGGCCCGGCAGGCCGGCGGGCCAGCGGAGCGGCTTGCCACGCCGGACGAAGTGCCAGGCCACGCCGTGAGCTGTGGTCGTCCACTGGGAGACGGGCGTCGTGGGGCCATCCCACCGGAAGAGCGTCCGGGCGGCGGTATTGGCCCAGGCCGCAGGGTCCAGGCCGGCCAGCGCCGGGATCACCGTGAGCGCCACCAGCAGCGAGGCCAGCAGGGAGAAGCAGACGGTGACCGCCTGGTCGTAGAACAGCTGCCCCGCGATCCCCTCCACGAAGACGATGGGGAAGAAGACCGCCACCGTGGTCAGCGTGGAGGCGGTCACGGCTCCCGCGACCTCCCCGGCCCCACGCACGGCCGCCTCGGCCCGGGAGCGCCCCTCGCGCCGGCGGCGATCGATGGCCTCCAGCACCACGATGGAGCTGTCCACCAGCATCCCCACCCCCAGGGCCAGGCCGCCCAGGCTCATGATGTTCAGGCTGACGCCGGCCTGCTGCATGGGCAGGAACGTCGCGATGACCGACACCGGGATGGAGAGGGCGATGATGAGCGTGCTGAGGGCGTCGCGCAGGAAGAAGTACAGGACCAGGACGGCCAGGAGGCCGCCCAGGAAGGCCGCCGACCAGACCTGGCTCACCGCCGCCGAGATGTAGCGGGACTGGTCGGTGAGGACCTCAAGCCGGAGATCCGGGGGCAGCTCCCGCTGCAGGGCGTTGAGCTCGGCCTGGATCCCGGCCGACACCGCCACCGTGTTGGCCGAGCCCTCCCGGTGCAGCGCCAGCTCCACAACTTCCCGGCCGCCGCTGCGGGTGATCTCGTCGCGATCCCGGTGGCCGCGGGTCACGGTGGCCACGTCCTCCACCCTCACCCTGCCGTCGGGCCCCTCCCGCACCACGGTGCGCCGGAGCTGGCTCAGGTCGTCGAACTCGTGCAGCGTGCGCACCAGGTAGACGGCGTTGAAGTCCTTGAGGGTGCCGCCGGGCTGGTTCACGTTCTCGGCCTCCAGCGCCCGGGCCAGGTCGTCCAGGGTGAGCCCCAGGGCCGCCAGGCGCTCCTCGTCGCCGGACACCACGATCTCCGGGTCCAGGCCGCCGCGGACCTTGGCCGCGGCAACGCCCTGGAGCGATTCCAGGCGGGGCTTGAGCCAGCGCTCCGCCAGCTGCCGCAGGTCGTCCAGGGGCCGCTCCCCCGAGAAGGCCAGACGGACAATGGGATCCAGGGACGGGTCGAAGCGCAGCACCCTGGGGACATCGGCCTCCTGGGGCAGGCGCACCAGGCCCAACTTCTCGCGCACGTCCAGCGCGGCGAAGTCCATGTCCTCGTCCCAGTCGAACTCCAGGATCACCTCCGACAGCCCTGAACGGGAGATGGACCGCATCTCCCGCACGCCGGGGATCACGCCCACCGCCTCCTCCACCGGCTCGGTGATGAACTGCTCCACCGAGATGGGGGCGGCGTCCTCGTAGACGGTCTGGATGGTGAGGGTGGGGTAGGAAAGATCCGGCAGCAGGTCCACGGGCAGGCGCCCGGCGGCCAGCAGGCCGAAGGTCACCACCGCCAGGGTGACCATGAAGATGGTGATGGGCCGCCGGACCGCGACGTCAGGGAGCGACACCATCGTCCCCCGGCGCGGGCGCGGCGGCGACGCGCACCACGGCGCCGTCGCTCAGGGCCGGCGCCCCGGCCACCACCACCGGCGTCCCGGGCTCCAGATCCCCGCCGCTCAGGACCTCCAGGATCTCCACCCGGTTGCCCTCCTCGAAGCCCAGCCTGACCTCGAGCATCTTGACCTTGTCCTCGCCGTCCAGCCGGAAGAGGTGCCAGCGCTTCCCCTCGGCCACCAGGGCGGGCCGGGGGACCACCAGGGCGTCCTCGTGGGTGGCGGTGACGATGTCCACGCGCACGAACGCGCCCGGGCGCACCCGGGTGGAGCCCTGCACCGCCAGCGTCACCTTCACGGTCCCGGTGGCCGGATCCACCGCCGGGGCGATGCGCTCGATCCGCGCCGGGATCACCTCGTCGGCGGCGTCGGCCCGCAGCCGGACCTGCTGACCGGCGCGCAGGTGGATCACATGGCGCTCGGGGATGTTCACGTCGGCATAGAGGGGGTCCAGATCCGCCAGGTCGTACACCTCGGTGCCGTCGCGCACCGTGCCGCCCACGTCCAGATGGCGCCGCAGCACCACCCCGGCAAACGGCGCCCGGATCACCGTCCGGGACAGCTCCAGCTCGGCCAGGGCGGCCGCCTGGTCGGCGTCCTCGGCCTGCCGCCGGACAGCCTCGAACTCCTCGTCGCTCACCAGCCCCTCGCCGTGGAGTGTGCGGGCGCGCTCGAAGTCCCGGCGCAGCGTGCGCTGGGCGGTCTGGGCCCGCTGGAAGGCGATGGTCTGCTCCTCGTTCTCCAGCTCGGCCAGGGGCTGGCCGGCCAGGACACGATCCCCCTCCTCCACCAGCAGGCGCTCCAGCACTCCCTGGGTGCGGGCGGTGATGGTGGTGCGCCGATCGGCCCGCAGCGTGGCGCTGGTGGAGTAAAGGTCCGAGAGGGATTCGCGCCGGACCGGATCCACTCTCACGGTGATGGCGTCCTCCGCGCGCTTGGCGGCGGCACCGTTGCGCCCGGAGGTTGTGGTGGCGGCGTTGGCGGTGGCGCCTGCCTCGCCGGCGCCGCCGCAGGCGGTGCCCAGCAGGGGCAGGAGGACGGCTGCGGTGGCGAGCCAGAAGCTTCGCATGGGTCGGACAGGACCTCCCTAAGATGAGACAGGTGCCGGATGGTGATGAACCAATTGTAGTACGCCGCCGGCGGCGGAAGGTTCCAGGGCCCTCCCTGACCGTGCCTTGACGCTCTCCTCCCGGCAGGGCTAGGTTGGGGATCCCGTGGCTGCGCGCCCCTTCTCCATCATCTCCTTCATCCTGGGCATGCTGGCGTGGTCCCTGGCCGCAGCGGCGGAAGGTGAGGCGTCCCGGCCCCTCTGTCCCGGGCCCGACGCCGATGCCGCCGCGCTGACCGCCGCCCTGGCCGGGCGGCAGCCCCACGCGGAACTCATCCTGCTGGCGGGAGGCGACGTCACCCTGGGCGCTCACCTGCCGGCCTTCTTCCGCGAGCTGCGTGAGCGCGGCGGCGATCACGCCCGGGACCTGGTGGGTTATCCGTTCCGACGGCTGGCGCCGCTCACTCGATCCGCCGACCTCTTCCTGGTGAACCTGGAGGGAACTCTGACCCGGCACCGGGAGCCGCTGGAGAAGAACTTCGTCTTCCGCGCCGATCCGCGGGATGTCGCCCTGCTGCAGGCCGCCGGCGTCGACGTGGTCAGCCTGGCCAACAACCACGCCATGGACTTCGGACCGAAGGGACTGGAGGACACGCTGGCGGCCCTGGGGCGCGCCGGCATCGCCGCCTTTGGCGCCGGTGAGAACCTGGCCGCGGCGCGCCGCCCAGCCATGGTGGAACGCGGCGGCGTGCGGGTCGGCTTCCTGGGCTACCTCCACCTGGGAGACCACAGCGTGGAGCCGCCGGAGATCTACGCTGGCCCTGAGCGGCCGGGCGCCGCAGGCACCGAGGAAGGAGTGGAGATCGTGGCCCGCTGGGTGGGGGAGGATGTGCGGGCCCTCAGGCCGCAGGTGGATCTGCTGCTGGTGGTGTTCCACTGGGGATGGGAGGGGCGCAACCTGGTGGAGCCCGACCAGGAGCGGCTGGCCCTGGCAGCCGCGGAAGCGGGCGCCGACGTCGTGGTGGGCCACCATCCCCACGCCCTGCAGGGGTTCACCCAGGCGGCCGGTGTCCCGGTGGCGTACTCCCTGGGCAACCTTGTGTTCGCGGGCGCCTGGCGGCCGGCCCGGCAGGAGGGGGCGCTGCTGGAGGTCGCCTACCGGTCAGCGGGGGCTCCAGCCGCGTGCCGGCCTCCGGGCGCGCCGCCCGGCCGCGGCCACGTCCAGGCCCGGCTCCTTCCACTGCACGTGGACCACCGTCCCCACTGCCCGTTCCAGCCGCACCTTCTGGCGGGCGCCGAGGCCTGCCGGGTGCGCTGGCTGGCCCAGTGCTACGCCGCGGCGGTGGAGGAAGGGGAGTGCGAGGCGGCGCACTCCGCCGGCGGTTGAGTGTGCTGCTTGAGCGGGTGGACCGCCGCCCGCGCTGGCGGCGGGTTCTGGGCGCCGTGGCCTCGGCGACCTTCCTGGTGGGCGCCGTCTGGTTCATGGCCAGCAACCTGGGCGAGGAGGGGGGGCGCGAGCTGGGGCAGCGGCTTCTCAACGCTCATCCGGGCTACCTGGCCCTGGCGGCCTGCATCAACCTGGCCCGCTACGGGGCGTGGGCGCTGCGCTGGCAGTGGCTCATGGCCCCGGTGGTCCGCACCCGGTGGCTGGCCGCCTTCCGCGCTCTCATGGTGAGCGTCTTCCTCAACACCGTGGTCCCGGCCGCGCGCCCCCTGGGCGGCCTCATCCGCGCCCGGCTGCTCAGCCGCTCGTCGCCCGGCCCCAGCGGCCCCATCTACGGCGGCACCCTGGTGGACCAGTTCGGGTACAGCATTGTGAGCGCCCTGGTGGGGGCCGCGTGCCTGCCCTGGGCCTTCGCCGGGGACGGACGGGGCGGGCGTGGCGGCCCCGTGGCGTGGACCGTGGGCCTGCTGGGTCTGGCCACCATCACGGCCCTGATTCACCCAGGGCTGCGTGGCCGGCTCGCCGCATGGATGCGGCGGCGCCTGCCCGCGGCCGCCGGAACGGTGCAGGGGGCGCTGGCCGCCAGCCGAACCCTGCTGGGGAAGGGGCGCACCTTTGCCCTGATGGCCGCGGGCGGAACGGTGGTCTGGTTCGCCAACGCGGTGGTCCTCTGGATCGCCGGCTGGGCGGTGGGGACGCGCTTCAGCCTGGGCGCGGCGGCCTCGGCGTGGGCCCTGGGCTCGCTGGCCGGGGCGGTCACCGGCACGCCCGGCGGCGCCGGGACCACCGAGGGGGCGGCCATCCTCCCCCTCATGGCCCAGGGAATCCCCAAAAGCGAGGCGCTTGCGGCGGTGCTGCTGGCGCGTGGGCTGCACTACATCAGCGCCATCCTGCTGGGGGGAGCCTGCTTCCTGCTGCGACCGCGGGCCGCGCCGC
>JBFGDW010000045.1:0-15603 GCA_041580435.1 Candidatus Polarisedimenticolia bacterium
AGGGGATCGTCCTGGCGCACCGTGGCGGCGCCCACGACCACGGCGTCGGCCAGGGCGCGCAGCCGGTGGGCCCTGGCGCGGGCCCGGGGGGAGGTGATCCAGCGGCTGCGCCCGGTCCAGGCCGCGATGCGGCCGTCCAGGGTCATGCCGGCCTTGTGCATCACCAGCGGCAGGCCGGTGGCCCGCCACTTGAGGTAGGCCGCGTTGAGCTCACGGGCGTCCGTCTCGAGGACCCCCAGTTCCGTCTCCACCCCCGCCTGACCCAGGGCACGCAGGCCACGGCCGCGCACCCGGCGGTGTGGGTCCCGGAGAGCTACCACCACACGGGCGACGCCGGCGGCCAGAATGGCGTCCACGCACGGTGGCGTCTTGCCGTGGTGGGCGCATGGCTCCAGGTTGGTGTAGAGGGTGGCGCCCCGGGCGCGGCGGCCCGCCGCCGCCAGCGCTTCCACCTCGGCGTGCGCGCCGCCGAACAGGCGATGGTGTCCTTCCCCCACCGCCCGGCCGCCGCGCACCAGGACCGCCCCCACCATGGGGTTGGGCGCCACGCGGCCCGCACCCCGCCGCGCCAGGGACAGAGCGCGGCGCATCCAGCGGCCGTCGGCCGCGGCCACGTCATCCCTCCCGGGGCGCCGCCAGCAGCCCGTCCACGAACTCCGCCGGCGAGAACTCCAGCAGGTCCGCGACTCCCTCCCCCACCCCGACGTAGCGGATGGGGAGCTGCAGCTCGCGGCTCAGCGCCAGGGCGATCCCGCCGCGGGCCGTGCCGTCCAGCTTGGTCACCACCAGACCGGTCAGAGGGAGGGCCCGGGTGAAGGTGCGGGCCTGGGACAGGCCGTTCTGCCCGGTGCAGGCGTCCAGCACCAGGAGCACCTCGTGGGGAGCCCCCGGCACCTCCCGTCCCGCCACCCTCCCGATCTTCTCCAGCTCCCGCATGAGCGGTTCGCGGGTGTGCAGGCGGCCGGCGGTGTCGGCGACCACCAGATCGGCGCGGCGCGCCATGGCGGCGCGCAGGGCATCCACCACCACCGCCGCCGCGTCGGCCCCCTCCCCCTGGGCGACCAGCTCGGCGCCGCTGCGCTCCGCCCACAGGGCCAGCTGCTCCCGGGCGGCCGCCCGGAAGGTGTCGGCCGCCGCCAGGACGACGCGCCGGCCCGAGTCCGCCGCCCGCGCCGCCAGCTTTCCCGCCGTGGTGGTCTTCCCGGAGCCGTTGACCCCCACCACCAGGATCACATGGGGCTGGCCCGCCCGCACCTCCGCGGCCGGGGTGAAGGAGGCCAGCAGCTCGTCGCGCAGCAGGGAGATCACCGTGGATCCGGCCGGAGCCTCGCGGCCCCGTCGCCGCAGCCCACCGATGACCGCCTCGGTGGCCGGCACGCCGCAGTCGGCCTGCAGCAGGATCTCCTCCAGCTCCTCCAGGCGATCCTCGTCCAGGCTCACCCCGGTCCCCGCCAGCTGACGGAGCCGGGACGCCACCTGCTGGCGGGTCTTGGCGAGACCCCGGAAGAGCCGCTGCAGCCGGCCCGCTGGCGCCTCGGGCTTCATGCCCCTCAGGAGACGGGGCCGGCGGCCTGCAGGATGAGGCGCGCTTCCCGCGCCTCGTCGCTCTGCGGGGAGATGCGGATGACCTCCTGGTAGGCGCGGCGCGCCTCCGCCTCGTCTCCCAGGGACTGAAGCGCCTTGCCCAGCTTGTACTGGGCACGCAGGTAGTTGGGATCGATGGCCACCGCCTTGCGGTACTGCTCCACGGCCAGGCGCGCCTCTCCCCGGGCCATGTGCAGGTCGCCCAGGTTGAAGTAAGCCTTCTGCTTGTGGGGGTAGTTGGGATCCCGCAGCACCAGCTCGAACTCCCTGAGAGCCGCCTCGCTGTCCCCCTTCTCGGCAAGGGTGGCTCCCAGGTTGTTGTGGGCGTCGGTGAAGTAGGGGTTGAGCTCGAGCACCTTCTGGAAGTCGGCCACCGCCAGGTCCAGCTCCCCGGCGGCCCGGTAGATCAGCCCGCGCATGTTGAAGTAGGCGTAGGTCTCCGGCTCCAGAGTGATGGCCTTGTTGATGGCCTGCAGCGCCTCCAGGTAGTTCCCCCTGCGGTACTGCTCCAGGGACCAGCGGTACTGGTGGGTGGGATCGTTGGCCAGGTCCCGGCGCGCCGCCGAACCCGAGCGGCCCGACCCGCAGGCGGCACACAGCGCCGCCAGCAGCACGACCAGGGCCAGGCGTCCGACCCGTGCGGTGATCCTCCCGTGGCGCAAGGCAGTCCCTCCTTCCCCCAGGCGGGGCGGATGTTAGCAGACCTCCGGACCTTCCTCCCGCAGCTGCCGGGCCAGGAGCTCGGCCAGGGCCACCGCAGGTGACTGCCCGTGGAAGAGGATGGCCGCCACCTGTTCAACGATGGGCATCTCCACCCCGTGGCGGGCGGCGAGCCGGTGGGCGGCGGCGGCGGTGCTCACCCCCTCGGCGACCATCTTCATGGAGGACGTGATCTCCGCCAGGGAGCGCCCCCTTCCCATCTCGCGCCCCACGGTCCGGTTCCGCGACAGCGCCCCGGTGCAGGTCAGGACCAGGTCCCCCATCCCCGCCAGCCCGGCGAAGGTGGAGGGACGTCCTCCCAGGGCCAGGCCGAGCCGGGTCACCTCCGCCAGCCCCCGGGTGATGAGGGCCGCCGTGGTGTTGGACCCGTACCCCAGCCCCTCCACCACGCCGGCGGCCAGAGCGATGACGTTCTTCAGGGCCCCCGCCAGCTCCACGCCGCGGACATCCTCGTTGGTGTAGAGCCGCAGCGCGCCGCCGCTGAGGCGCTCCTGGACCTGGCGAGCCAGGCCCAGGTCATGGGCGGCCACCACCGCCGCCGTGGGATCGCCCCGGACCAGCTCCCGGGCGAAGGTGGGTCCCGAGAGCACCGCCAGCCGCCGGGCCAGCGCCGGCAGCGCCGCCGCCAGGACGCGGGTGGGGGTCTCCAGATCCGGCTCCCGGATCCCCTTGGCGCAGGTCACCACCACGACCCGCTCCCTGGCGTGCTCCGCCAGCCAGCGGGCGGCCAGGTCCAGCCCCTTGACCGGCGTCACCACCAGCGCCAGGTCGACCCCCGCAAGCGCCGTGGCGGGATCGGCCGTCACCAGCACCTGGTCCGGGAGCGGGGCGTCCGGCAGGTAGTCGGAGTTGACGCGTGTCGCGGCGGCGGCCGCCGCCGCGTCGGAGCGCCGGAACAGGAGTCGGACTGCCAGCCCCTGCCGGGCCGCGTGCACCGCCAGGGAGGTCCCCCAGGACCCCGCCCCCAGGATGGCCAGATCAGCCATGGACACCTCCGCCGGGCGCGCGCCGGCGCAGCGCCCTGGCCTCCGTTCCGTGGCGCAGCCGGCGCCAGTTGTCCCGGTGCCGCCACGCCACCAGGGCGGCGCCGGCGATGCCCGCCAGCGTTCGCGGGTCTCCCGCGCCGTGCCAGGCCCAGGAGGCGGCGGCCAGGGTCAGGGCCAGCGCCTGGGAGGCCACCGCCACGTACCCCCAGGCCAGCAGGGCCACGGCGAAGGCCGCCCCTCCCAGGGCGGCGGCTCCCGGGGCCAGGGTCGCGAAGCCGCCCACCAGCGTCGCCACCCCCTTCCCTCCACGCAAACGCAGGAACGGCGAGTGGCAGTGCCCCAGCACCGCCGCCAGCGCCGCTGCGGCGGCCCAGCCTGGCCCCCAGCCCACCCCCAGCGCCACGCCCGGCCCCACCGCCCCCTTGCCCGCGTCCAGCAGGAAGGTCAGGATCCCCACCGTCCGGCCGGTGGCCCGCATCACGTTGGTGGCGCCGATGTTCCCCGAGCCGACGCCGCGCACGTCCACGCCGCGCAGCCGGCCCAGGAGCAGGCCGAAGGGGACACTCCCCAGCAGATAGGAGGCGACCACCAGGCTCCATCCGGACAGGCTCATGGAGGGCCCCCGCCGAGGATGGCGCGGCGCAGGAGGTCCAGGCCGGCCCCCGCCGCCGTCTCCTGCACGCGCTCACGGCCCCCGCCGAGGACCAGGTGGCGCGCCTGCTCCCCTGCCGGGCCGCGACAGGCCATCCAGACCGTCCCCACCGGCTTGTCCGGGCTGCCGCCCTCCGGCCCGGCGATGCCGGTCACCGCCAGGCCCCAGGTGGCGCCGCCGCCTGTCATCAGGCCCTGGACCATGGCGCGGGCCGTTTCCTCGCTCACCGCCCCATGGCGCGCCAGCACCTCTTCGGGGACGTGCAGCCTGGTGAGCTTGGCGTCGTCGGCGTAGGCCACCACTCCCTCGCAGAAGGCGGCCGATGCGCCGGGGACGGACGTGAGGCGCGCGGCGATGCGGCCGCCGGTGCACGACTCCGCCACGGCCAGCGTCCCCCCTCGCGCCCGCGCCTCCCGCAGGACCACCTCCTCCAGCGTCTCGCCGGCGGCGCTGATCAGGTCCTGCCCCAGGAGGCCCCGTATCTCCTCCACCGCGCCCTCCACGGCGGGCCGGGGTCCGCTCAGGTGCAGCGCCACCGTCCCCGAGCCGGCCAGGATGGTGCGATCCACGCCGGCGGCGGCGCAGGCGTCCGCCACCGTCTCGTCCACCTGCGCCTCCCAGCGCCCCCCCACCCGCAGGAGGGCGAGGTGCCGCCGCGCGGCGCCGAACCGCCCGCGCAGGGCCGGCGCCAGGTGCTCCCGGTACAGCCCGCGCATCTCTCCCGGGACGCCTGGCAGAGCCACCAGCAGGGAGGACCCCTGCTCCACCCACACCCCGGGAGCCGACCCGCGCCGGTTGGCCAGCGGGCGGGAGCCCTCGGGCAGGTCGGCCTGCCGGAGCAGCGCCGGCGTCAGCCGCCGGCCCACCTGCCGCGCCAGGGCCTCCAGCCACCCCTGCACCTCGCCGCTGCGCACCAGCGGCCGCCCGGTGGCCCGGGCCAGGGCGGCGAGGGTGCGATCGTCCTCGGTGGGCCCCAGCCCACCCGTGGCCAGCACCAGGGGGGCGCGGTCCAGCGCCTCCGCCGCCACGGCCGCGATCACCTCCTCGTCGTCGGGCAGCAGGTGGATCCGCCGCACCGCCACGTCCAGCTCACGCAGCTGGCCGCGGAGCCAGGCCGAGTTGGTGTCCACGGCCACGCCGGCGGTCAGCTCCGACCCGATGATCAGGATCTCGCAGGCCGCCCCGCCGCCGGTGCCGCTCACGCGCTGGCCTCGGCGGCCGGCTCCCCGTCCACCAGGCGGCCAACGTGATCCATCATGAGACGCGCCACGTCGTCCAGCCTGGTGCGGGCGGCGCCGCGGCTGGCGCGCTCAACCTGGAAGGGAGGTCCGAAGACCACCTCCACCCTGCGCGGCCGGGGGAGGAACGCTCCCGGCGGCATGGCCTCGTAGGCGCCCCGGATGCCGGCGGGCACCACCGGGCAGCCGCTGCGCGCCGCCAGCAGCGCCGCTCCCACCCGGGCCGCCCCCAGGCGGCCGTCCATGGCGCGGCCTCCCTCCGGGAAGATCCCCACCGCCTGGCCGCCGGCCAGCAGGCGCAGGGCGCTGCGCAGGGCCAGGGAGTCGGCGGCGTCCAGGGCCACCGGTATGGCATCCATGCCCCGGAAGAACCAGCGCAGGAGGGGGGTCTCGTAGACGCTGCGCTTGATGAGGAAGTGGAGCTTGCGCGGGCAGGCCCGTCCCAGCACCGCCGGATCCAGGTAGGATGTGTGGTTGGCCACTACCAGGACGGGGCCGCTGGCTGGAACGTGGTGCAGACCCGACACCTGCAGCCGCAGCCAGGTCCTCAGGAGCGGCAAGGACAGGGTCCGCACGGTGGCATAGAAGCGATCGCCCACTCAGCCGCCCGTCCCGCCGGGGCCCCTGCGGAGGACGACGCCCAGGAAGCGGTAGAAGTAGTCCGCCGCCGAGAGCAGGGCCAGCGCCATCACCACCCACAGCGCTGCCTCTCCCAGCCCCTTGAACTCGCCCAGGCGGCCCGTGACGATGAGCAGCGAAATGGCCACGATCTGGGATCCGGTCTTGTACTTGCCCCAGACCGACGCGCTGATGGTGACGCCGTAGGACGACGCCGCCGCCCGCAGCCCCGACACGGCAAACTCCCGCCCGATGATGATCACCACCATCCAGGCCGGCGCCAGGCGGATCTCCACCAGGGAGATGAAGGCAGCCGAGGTGAGGAGCTTGTCGGCCACCGGATCCAGAAGAGTGCCCAGGGTGGTGACCTGCCCCCGCCGGCGCGCCACCCACCCGTCAAGCCAGTCGGAGAAGGCGGCCACCAGGAAGATCCCCAGGCCCAGGAGATCCCACTCCCGGCCGAAGAGCTCCTTGGTGAGCAGGACCACCACCAGCAGCGGGACCAGGAAGATGCGAAAAACGGTGATGCTGTTGGGCAGGTTCCAGGCCGGCGTCTCGGATCCGCTCATGGTCTCCCCCCGAGGGGCGATCCCCGGGCGCGAGCCACCATAACATACTCCAAATCCGCCACTTTGCCCCTCCCAGCCCGGCTCCCTATATTGGCCCGGGAGCCCCCAGCCGGTCCCGTGACGCCATGCCTGCCGCCAGCCCCATCGCCCTCTTCCTGGAGGGGTACACTCCCTGCACGCGCCACCCCTCCCGGCGCGGCGTGGGATGGTGCGAGTGGTGCGGCCGCCACCTGTGCCGCGCCTGCCTCCTGCCCTCCCATCGCTGTCCGGCCGCGCGTGGACGGGTGGCCCGGCGTGGCCCGGCGATGCCCGTGCCGCGGCGCGCGCGCCCATGGGCCGCCGCGGGGCTGGCCGCCGCGGCGCTGACCGCCTTTCTCGCCGCCTGGCTCCTCCCTGCGGCCCCCGCGCCATCATCCGCGCCATCGCGACGGGCGGCGTCCCGTCCCGACGTGCCTCTCGTCCCGCCTCCAGCGGATCCGGCGCCAGACGCTCCGGAGGCGTCTGCATCCACGCGGACTTCCCAGGCCGCTCCACTCCCCACACCCGCGTCTGCGGCGGCGAGGCTCCCAGCACCCTCCGACGGCTCCCTCTCCCCGCTGGCTCCCCCCTCCCCCACGCTCTCCATCCGGCCCACCGCCACGCTCCCCAGCTTCAACCGCGGGCCGCTTGATGCGTCCGAGCTGGTCCTCACCTTCGACGGCGGCGCCCACGCTGCCGGCGCCGAGGAGATCCTCGACGTGCTCACCTGCCATGGGGTGCGGACGACCTTCTTCCTCACCGGCGAGTTCATCCGGGCCTATCCGGAGGTGGTCCGCCGGCTGGTTGCGGAGGGGCACGAGGTGGGCAACCACACCGACACGCACCTGCACCTCACCGACTGGGAGGAGCGGCGCCGGCACACCACCCGGGCCGGTGTGACCCGGCAGCGCCTCCTGGACGAGCTGGCCCGCACGGCCGCCGCCTACCGGGACGCCACCGGCCGGGAGATGGCGCCCCTGTGGCGCGCCCCGTACGGCGAGTACAACGCCCAGATCCTCTCCTGGGCAACGGAGGCCGGCTGGCGTCACGTGGGCTGGACCGACCGACTGGACAGCCTGGACTGGGTCGCCGACGCCGCCTCGCCCATCTACCGCGGCCCCGATGAGATCGCCCGGCGCCTCCTGGCCTTCGCCGACGCCGATCCGGCGGCGGGGCGCGGCGCCATCGTCCTCATGCACCTGGGCTCCCAGCGTCCCGAGGAGGAGCGGCTCACCCGGGCGCTGCCGCGGATCCTGGAGGGGTACCGTGCCCGCGGCTTCGCCTTCGTCACGGCATCCGCTATGATGAGCCGGGCCGGCACCGCCGGACGCGAGCTCTGAGACCGTGACCAACCAGCCCACGCCGCTCCGCTTCGGCACCGACGGATGGCGGGGCATCATCGCCGACACCTTCACCTTCGCCAACCTGGAGCGCGTGGCCCAGGCCACGGCGAGGGTCCTCCTGGCCTCCGCAGACGAGCCCGGCCCGGTGGTGGTCGGCCACGATCGTCGCTTCCTGGCCGGTGACCACGCCGACCGGGTGGCCGAGGTGCTGGCCGGGAACGGGCTTCCCGTCCTGCGCACCGCCGGCCCCCTGCCCACGCCGGCGGTGTCGGGCCTGGTGGTGGACCACGGCGCCGTGGCCGGCATCGTGCTCACCGCCAGCCACAACCCCCCCGAGTTCGGCGGCTTCAAGATCAAGTCCGCGGCCGGCGGCAGCGCGCCCCCCGACTTCACCCAGGCGGTGGAAGCTGCCGTGGACCGTGAGATCCCCCGGCGCCGGGAGCGGGACGCGGCCCTGCGCGATGGGCTGTGGCGCGAGGTGACCTTCCGGGAGGGCTACCTGCGGCGCCTGGCGCAGCGCGTGGACCGGCGCGTCCTGGAGCAGGGGCCGCCCCTCACCCTGGTGGTGGACTCCATGCACGGGTGTGGCGACGACCTGATCGCAGCATTCCTGTCCGGCACACCCCACCGGGTGATCACGCTGCGCGCCGGAGCAGACCCCCTCTTCGGCGGAGCGGGTCCCGAGCCGGTCCCCGAGCGCCTGCAGGGGCTGCGCCAGGCGGTGCTGGCCCATGGCGCCGACCTGGGGATCGCCACCGACGGAGACGCCGACCGCCTGGCCGCCGTGGACGACACCGGCCGCTTCCTCTCCTCCCTCCAGATCACCCCGCTGCTGGCGGACTACCTCATCACGGTGAAGGGGGAGCGCGGCACGCTGGCCAAGACCTTCGCCAACACCCTGCTCCTGGACCGGATCGCAGCGGCCCACGGCCTGCCGTTCCACGTGCTCCCTGTGGGGTTCAAGCACCTGGCCCCACTCCTGCAGGCAGGGGAGCTGCTCATCGGCGGCGAGGAGAGCGGCGGCATCGGTGTGGCCGGCTACCTGCCCGAGCGGGACGGGATCCTGGTGGGGCTGCTCCTGGCGGAGATGCGGGCCGCGGCGGGAACGCCGGTGTCGGCCCTGCTCCGGCGGCTCTGGGACACCTACGGCGAGTTCCACTACCGGCGGCTGGACCTCCCCCTGGATCCGGCGGCGGGGCGCGCGGCCGCCCGGCGGCTGGCCGCGGATCCCCCCGCCCGCCTGGCCGGCCTGGAGGTCACCGGCGTCGACGGCCTGGACGGCATCAAGCTCCTCCTGGGGGAGGCGGGGTGGGTCATGGTGCGCCCGTCGGGAACCGAGCCGGTCCTTCGTCTTTACTGCGAGGCCCGCAGCGAGGGTGAGGTGGACGCCGTGCTCACAGCCATCCAGACCCTGGTCAGTTGACCATGAGCTCCCGCTTCAGCTCGTAGGACTCCACGTCCACCGCGCCCTCCTGGGTGGGGTCGATGTCATCGCTCCCCCCGGCGCTCACCACCACCACCACCTGGACGGTCACCACCTCCCGGGTGGTGCGGTACTCCACCAGGGTGCGGGTCCCGTCCAGCCGGGGCACGGGACGGCGGGCGTTCTCGTCTCCTGACAGGCGCGTGGGGAGCGTCCAGCCCGTGCCGATGCGGACGGAGTGGTAGACCGATCCGCCGGAGCCGTTGGTGCGGGTCCAGACGGCGTTCATGCGTCCGTTGGCATCCACCACCACCCGGCACTGGAGATTGTTGAAGGTGGAGTCGGGCTGGGGCTGGATCTTGGCCAGCAGGCTCCAGGGATCCCCTGCCCCCCTGTGGGCGTAGACGATCTCGTAGAACACGCCGTTCCACTTGGACCAGAACAGGAACAGGCGGCCGTCGGAGGGCCGGGTGTAGAGGGAGGGCTGGGTGTCCAGGTAAGGATCGATGCTGCCCCACAGCCCGGTGAGGTTGACCTGGCGGTCGATCTCGTCCCAGACCGCCGAGTTGTCCACCGATGTGGAGCTGGTGGGCGGCGAGCTGACATTGAGGGTTTGCAGGGACTGGCCCACCACCATGGGTGCGGCCAGCCAGCACGCCACGACCAGGACCAGCCCGACCCTCCGGCCGGACTCGGCCCCCGGGTGCTTCACGGTCCTATGCATAGCGCTTGTCTCCCCGCACGATCGCGTCGAAGGCGTCCACCTCGGGGAACCGTGACTCCAGCTGGGATCGAAGGAACTTGAGCCGTCCGAAGTGGATCCTCTCCTGCGTCGCGCGTTTCGCCTCGCGTGCAATCTGCCAGTTGAGGTAGGCATTGATGAACAAGATGTCCTGGTAGCTCTCCTCGCCCCGCTCGGCCGCCTGGTCCGATTGCCGGAAGTACTCCCGGGCGATGCCGGCCTGCCCGCGGTGCAGGTGGGCATTCCCCAGCTTGGTGAGGGCCAGGGCCTGCGGGCGGCGGAAGTCCTGCTCCCGGGCCCGCTCCAGCGCCTGCTTGAGGAGGGCCACCCCGGCCCGGAAGCGGCCCACGGCCACCAGGGCCCCGCCCAGGTTCACCTGCACCGTGAGGCGCATGAGCTCGCGCTCATCACCGTTGCGCAGCACCTCCAGGGCGGCCCGGAAATGGGCCACCGCCTGCTCGTGGTGCTGCTGCTCCTCCTCGATGATCCCGGCGGTGTTGAGGGCCGCCGCCACCGTGTCCTCGTCGGCACCGTCCACGGCCCGCATGTGGCACTCGCGGGCGATCACCGACGCCAGGTAGAGATCTCCCAGCTCCCGGTAGACGAAGGAGAGCTGCAAAAGGGCGCGCACCCGCAGGGAGATGGGGTAGGTCTCCTCAGGGCGGCGCAGGAGGCGCCTGATCTCGGTCTCGGCCATGGCCAGGCGGCCCATCTTCTTGAGGGCCACCGCCATGTGATAGCGGGCCCGGGCGTTGTTCTCGGCCTGCACCGCCCCGCGGCGCGGGTTGGATATCTCGGCCAGCCGCTCGAAGATGACGAAGGAGTGCCCGTAATCCCCCCGGCGGTAGGCATCCACGCCGGTGGTGAACAGCTCCTCGGGATCGCGGCTGGAGGGCTTGAGGGCGTCGTACTGCTGCAGGTCCAGGACGTCGGAGAACGTCTGCACCGGCACGTTGAACACCCGCGCCAGGATGCGCAGCTTGTCGAAGGACGGCGCGGCCTTCCCCTTCTCGAACCGGGACAGCTGGGAATTGTCGATGGGAGCGCCTAGCTCCTGGGCCTGCTCCTCCACCCGTCGGAGGGTGTACCCGTATCCCAGGCGAAGCTGGCGGATGTAGCGGCCCAGACGGGGACTCCCGCGCTGCGGCTCGGCGGCGTTCTGCAAGCGGTCCCTCCTCCTCACCCTCGGCAGGGGCGGCCGGCGGGCCCTCGTCTTCGCTGGATCGCCTTTGTCGTCGAGGACTGCGGACAGGGAAACCGCGGAACCGGGCCTCCGTCCCTTGCCGGTCCACCCCAACTGGTCTATAAGGGCAGACAAGCCTGCCATCCATATAGGGTGGCTTGTAGTTTCTGTCAAGCTTGAAATGAAGGTTCCCCCTCCGATGGGAGCAGCCAGACCCGTCGGAATGTGCGCGGGGCGGGGGCTTGGCTTCCGGTGAGCCCCCGCCCCCTTTTCTTGCCGGGCAGCGCTCCCCCCCCCGGGCGGCCTCTCAGCGCCAGCCCCGGGCCAGGCGTGCCGTCAGAGCGTCGCGGTCCTGCTGCGGCAGCAGCGCCCACCGCGCCCCGGCCAGCGCCACGCGCCGCATCTCCTCCCGGCTCAGGCCCAGGCGGATGGCCCGGGCCATCTCTCCCGAGAGACTGACCCGGAAGAGGGCCGGATCGTCGGTCCCCAGGCTCACCGGCACCCCCCGGCGGACCAGTGCCGGGAGCGGGTGGGGTGAGCCGGCCGGCACCGCCCCGGTCCGGGTGTTGCTGGTCAGGCAGATGTCCAGCGGAACCCTCTCCCTGGCCAGCCGCCGGCTGAGCGCCGGATCGGCCGCCGCCTGGATGCCGTGGGCGATGCGCCGTGGCCGGAGCCAGTCCAGGGCGGCGGTCACCCCGGCGGCCGGGCCGATCTCGCCGGCATGCACCACCACGGCCAGCCCCCCGTTCCGGGCGGAATCGCAGGCGCGGGCGAACGCCCGGGCCGGGACCGCCGCCTCGTCCCCTCCCAGCCCGACCCCCAAGAGCCGCGGGGAGGGATGGCGCAGCAGGCCGCGCACCAGCCGGTGGAACGGACCGGCCCCCCACTGGCGGACCCCGTCGGCCAGGAACGCCAGCCTGGGCCCGCCCCGGGCCTCCACCCGGGCCGCCCCCGCCTCCAGCGCCGCCAGCAGCGGCCCCAGCTCCATGCCGTTGCGCCGGTGGACCTGGGGAGAGAAGAAGACCTCGGCGTACACCACGTTGTCCCGCCGCAGCCTCCGGCCCAGGTCGCGCACCGCCGCCTCCAGGTGAACGGGTGCCCGGAGCAGGGCGCAGATCCGGCCGAAGGCCCGCAGGAAGCCGTGAAACCCCGTGAAGGCGTAGAGGGACCGCAGCCGGGAGGGGACAGGCGCGTCCGCTCGTCCGCCTGACAGCCGGTGCAGCAGCCGGGGCCCGATGCTCCCCTCAAGGTGCAGGTGCAGCTCCGCCTTGGGACGGCGGCGGAAGCGGTCCGCGGTGGGGGGCTGCCCGCCTCCCCGGGACAAGGGGCGCCTAGGGGCGGCCGCCGGCGCCGGACGCGCCGCCGGCCGGCGGGTACTGGGTGAACACCACCGTCCCCCGGGCATCCACGTAGGTGTAGATGGGGTCGCCCTGGGCTCCGCCGCTCAGGCCGCTCCCCTGATACCGGCTTTGCACGCGGCGCACGTAGTCCCGCGTCTCCCTGTAGGGAGGGACGCCGCCGTGCCGGTCCACGGCCCCCACGCCGGCGTTGTACGCCGCCAGGGCGCGGGTCAGGTCGCCCTTGTAGTAGGCCAGCAGCCGGCGCAGATGCCGCACCCCGCCCACGATGTTGTCGTGGGGATCGGTGAGATCGTGCACCCCGAGCTCCGCCGCTGTGGCCGGCATGAGCTGCATCAGGCCCACCGCCCCCTTGGGGGAGACAGCCCGCGGATCGTAGGCCGACTCCACGGAGATGACCGCGTGGACCAGGTCGTGATCGACGCCGAAGCGGCCGGCCACGCGCCGGACCACCTCGTCGTAGGGGCGGACCCGGGGAGCCGGCGCCGGACGACGGGCCGTGGCCGGCACCCTCTCCCGCTCCGCGCCGGTGCTGTGCAGCGCCCGCCCCCGCCCGCCAGCCGGCGGGACGTTGGTGAGCACCAGGGCGCCGTCCCGGGAGGGAACGGCGTACAGGTCGTCGGCCACCGCCGGCGCCACGGTGAGCAGCAGGGCCAGCGCCAGGCCCACCGCCTCTCCCCTGAGGCGACTCAACCGGCCTGCCCTTCGGCCAGGAGAGCCCGCACCACCTCGCTCCCCTGCCCCAGAGCCTCGTCCAGGCGTGAGGGATCCCGCCCCCCCGCCTCCGCCAGGGTGTCCTTGCCGCCACCGCCGCCGCCGCAGATCCGGGCCAGCCGGTCCACGACCTTCCGGGCCGAGATCCGCGAGGCCGTCTCGTTCCGCACGGCCACCAGCAGCGCCACCCGGTCCTCCCGCCGCGTGCCCAGCACCACCACGTCGGCCTGGGCCTTGAGACTGTCGGCCAGCTGTCGCATCTGGTTCCGGTCCAGGTCCTCGATGCGGCGCGTCAGCACCTTGAGGCCATCCACCTGCACCACGTCCCCGGAGTCCGCGGCGCCGCCGCCGCCGGCCAGCTTCAACCTCAGGCGCTCCACCTCCCGCTGCAGGTCCTTCTGGCGGCGCACCAGGCGCTCGCTGGCGTCCACCAGCTCCTCCCGCGGCGCCCCCAGGCGCTCGGCCACCGAGGCCAGGACCTGCTCGTCGGCGCGGAACCGGTCCAGGGCCCCCAGGCCGGTCAGGGCCTCCAGCCGGCGCACGCCGGCGGAGATGCCCCGCTCCGCGACGATCTTGAACACGCCGATGTCCCCGGTGGCAGAGCAGTGCAGGCCGCCGCACAGCTCGCTGGAGAACTCGGGAACGGTCACCACTCGCACCTCGGCGCTGTACTTCTCCCCGAACATGGCCACCGCTCCGCTCCGGAGCGCCTCCTCCAGAGGCAGGAGACGGGTCTCGACGCCGCGGTTGGCCACGATCTGCCCGTTGACCACGTCCTCGATCTCGGCCAGGCGGGCTGGCGACAGCGGCCGGTAGTGGGTGAAGTCGAACCGCAGCCGGTCGGGGGCCACCAGGGAGCCGGCCTGCTTCACATGGGGACCGAGCACCTCCTTCAGGGCGGCGTGCAGGAGGTGGGTGGCGGTGTGGTTGCGGCGCGTGGCGGCCCGCTCGGCCGGGAACGAGTCGACCTGCACCGCCTCGCCCACCGCCAGCTCCCCCTCCACGACCCGGATGCGATGGGCGATGATCCCCGGCGCCGGGCTGTAACTGGTCTCCACCTGTCCCCGGCCCCCCTTCCACGTCACGTCGCCCCGCTCCCCCACCTGCCCGCCGGCCTCGGCGTAGAGGGGCGTGCGGTCCAGGACCATCTCCCCCTCCTCGCCGGCGGCGAGACGACCCACCGCAGCATCCCCCCGCACCAGCCCCAGGACCGTCCCCTGGGCGCTGCCGGTCTCGTACCCCAGGAACCGGGAGCGGGCCCCCGCGGCGGCCAGGTCCACGTAGGCCTGTCGGGGCCCGTCGGCCCCTCCCCCCTTCCAGGAGTCGCGGGCCCGCTGGCGCTGCTGGTCCATGGCCGCCTCGAAGCCGGCCCGGTCCAGCTCGTACCCCCGCTCCCGGGCCATCTCCTCGGCCAGGTCCAGGGGCAGCCCGAAGGTGTCATACATGCGGAACAGGTCATCGCCGGGAATGCGCCGGGCGGCCGCGTGGCGCTGGAAGCTCTCCTCCAGCAGCTTGAGGCTGTCGTCCAGCGTCTCCTCGAAGCGCTCCTCCTCGGCCCGGCAGACCTCCTGGATCACCGTCGCCGCCGCCGGCAGCTCGGGATAGGCCTCCCCCATCTGCTCCACCACCACACCGGTGAGGGCGTGGAGGAACGGTCCCTGGTGTCCCAGCATGCGCCCGTGGCGAAAGGCCCGGCGCAGCACGCGCCGCAGCACGTACCCGCGCCCCTCGTTGGACGGCACCACGCCGTCGGCCACCAGGAAGCTGATGGCCCGCAGGTGATCGGCGATGACCTGGAGGGAGACCTGGGCGCTTCCACGGGCGCCGGGATCCACGCCTGCCGAGCGGGCCACCGCCGCCATGAGGGGCGAGAACAGATCGGTCTCGTAGTTGCTGGTCACCCCCTGCAGCACCGCCGTGATCCGCTCCAGGCCCATGCCGGTGTCGATGCTGGGGGCCGGCAGGGCGGCCAGCTCGCCATCGGCCCGCTGGTCGAACTGCATGAAGACCAGGTTCCAGATCTCGAGGAACCGGTCGCAGTCGCAGGCCGGGCCGGCGCAGCTCTTGCGGCCGCAGCCGGCGCCCGGCCCCTGGTCGTAGTGCAGCTCCGAGCACGGCCCGCACGGCCCCGTGTCCCCCATGCGCCAGAAGTTCTCGCTGGCGCCCAGGCGCAGGACGCGCTGGGCGGGCAGGCCCGCCTTGCTCCGCCACAGGGCCTCCGCCTCCTCGTCGGCGGGGATTCCGTCCTCGCCCCCGAAGACCGTGGCGGTCAGGCGCTCCGGGTCCACCTTGTAGACCCGGGTCACCAGGTCCCAGGCGTACTCCACCGCCTTCTCCTTGAAGTAGTCGCCGAAGGAGAAGTTCCCCAGCATCTCGAAGAAGGTGTGGTGGCGGGCGGTCCGCCCCACCTGCTCCAGATCGTTGTGCTTGCCGCTGACCCGCAGGCACTTCTGGG
>JBFGDW010000046.1:0-15364 GCA_041580435.1 Candidatus Polarisedimenticolia bacterium
CCCGGCGCCGCCGGCGGGCGCGCGGGGTCTGGGCCGCCGCGGGAAGACTCCAGGCGGCGGCCAGGGCGCCGCCTGCCAGGGCGGCCAGGGAAGCGAGGAAGGAGCGGCGGTCCGGGCTCGTCATGGGCACCTCCAGGGCTCAGGGCGCCGCCAGTATAGCCCCGGCCGCCGGCCGGCCTGGCGGCTCGCCCGGCGGGCCCTGGAAAATGGTGTCGATGCCCAAAGTCAGCTACAATATGGGGTTGCAGGCTTGCCTTGACGCCACTAAATCTTGTGGTAGCATGCGCGAGCCCTCACCCGGGGGGGGTGGGAGGACGGACCGGTTCCCGCGGGCCCGAGGGGCGGTTTTTCGCGGGTTTCGGCCGGCGGGTGGCAGGCGGCTGGACATGCCCCGCGGCCGGCACGAGGGTCCGGCCTTCGCAAGGCAGAAAGGAGTCTGCACCCATGCGCGTTTCCCGCCGGCTGACGGAGCCCGACGTCAACCCTCTGGACCCGATCGAGTACGAGAAGCGGTCGTCCGTCATCACCAACCCTGACGGCTCGGTGGTCTTCGAGATGAGGGAGGTCGAGGTTCCCCGCGGCTGGTCCCAGCTGGCCACCGACATCGTGGTCTCCAAGTACTTCCGCAAGGCGGGAGTGCCCGGGACAGGGCGGGAGACGTCGGTCCGGCAGGTGGTCACGCGGGTGGCCCGCACCATCCGGGAGGCCGGGGAGAAGCTGGGCGGCTACTTTGACCGGCCCGAGGACGCCGATGCCTTCGAGTCCGAGCTGTCCGCCCTGCTGGTGAACCAGATGGGCGCCTTCAACTCGCCGGTCTGGTTCAACTGCGGCCTCTACCACCGCTACGGCATCGAGGGCTCCGCCGGGAACTTCTACTGGGAGCCCGCCACCGACTCCATCCAGCCCACGGCCAATGCCTACGAGCATCCCCAGTGCTCGGCCTGCTTCATCCAGGGGATCGGCGACGATCTCATGTCCATCTTCGACCTGGTGCGCAGCGAGGCCCGGGTCTTCAAGTACGGCTCGGGCACCGGCACCAACTTCTCGCGCCTGCGCTCGAGCCGGGAGAAGCTCTCGGGTGGCGGCACCTCCTCGGGCCTCATGTCGTTCCTGGAGGTGTTCGACCGGGCCGCAGGGGCCACCAAGTCCGGCGGCACCACCCGCCGCGCCGCCAAGATGGTGGTGCTGGACATGGATCATCCCGAGATCGAGGAGTTCATCGACTGGAAGATGAAGGAGGAGGCCAAGGCACGGGCCCTCATCGAGGCGGGCTACCCGTCCGACTTCAACGGCGAGGCCTACCACACCGTCTCGGGGCAGAACTCCAACAACTCGGTCCGCGTCACCGACGACTTCATGCGCGCGGTCCTCTCCGGCGGCACCTGGGAAACCCGCAACCGCACCGACGGGCAGGTGGTGCAGACCTACAAGGCCCGGGATCTGATGCGGCGCATCTCCGAGGCGGCGTGGGCCTGCGCCGACCCCGGGGTCCAGTACGACACCACCATCAATGACTGGCACACCTGCGCGGCCACCGACCGGATCTACGCCTCCAATCCGTGCAGCGAGTTCGTCTTCCTGGACGACACCGCCTGCAACCTGGCCTCCATCAACCTCATGAAGTTCCTGGGCGAGGACGGCACGTTCGACGTGGAGGGGTTCCGGCACGCCTGCGCCATCTTCATCCTGGCCCAGGAGATCCTGGTGGACTTCTCGTCCTACCCCACCGAGCGGATCGCCCAGAACAGCCACGACTACCGCCCCCTGGGCCTGGGGTACGCCAACCTGGGCACTCTCCTCATGGTGAAGGGGCTGCCCTACGACTCCGACGAGGCCCGGGCCACCGCCGCCGCCATCACCGCCATCATGCACGGCCACGCCTACCGCACCTCCGCCAGCATCGCACGGGGGAAGGGACCGTTCCCGGGCTACGCCCGCAACCGCGACACCATGCTCCGGGTCATGGGCAAGCACCGGGACGCGGCCTACGCCATCGACCCGGCCCACTGCCCGTCGGACCTGCTGGCCGCCGCCCACGAGGAGTGGGACGAGTGCCTGCGGGCGGGGGAGCGGCACGGCTACCGCAACGCCCAGGCCACCGTCCTGGCCCCCACAGGCACCATCGGCCTGCTCATGGACTGCGATACCACCGGCGTGGAGCCTGACTTCGCCCTGGTGAAGTTCAAGAAGCTGGCCGGGGGCGGCTACTTCAAGATTGTCAACGAGTCGGTGCCCCGGGCCCTGCGCACCCTGGGGTACGACAGCCGCCAGATCCAGAAGATCATCACCTATGCCCGGGGCACACAGTCCCTGGCCGGCGTCCCCCACGTGAACCGGGACAGCCTGCGGGACAGGGGGCTCACGCCGGCGGAGATCGACCGTGTGGAGCAGGCCCTGCCCGCCGCCCTGAACCTGGCCGGCGCCTTCAATCGCCGCACCCTGGGCGACGAGGGGCTACGCCGGCTGGGCTTCGACCCCGAGGCCTGTCCGTCCGGCGACCACCTGCTGGCGGCCCTGGGCTTCACCAGCGCCCAGGTGGAGGAGGCCAACGACGTGGCCTGCGGCACCATGACCCTGGAGGGCGCGCCGGAGCTCAAGGAGGAGCACCTGCCCGTGTTCGACTGCGCCAACCGCTGCGGCCGGCGGGGAACGCGGTTCATCCAGCCCATGGGGCACGTCCGGATGATGGCGGCGGTGCAGCCGTTCCTGTCCGGGGCCATCTCCAAGACAGTGAACCTGCCCCATGAGGCCACGGTGGATGACGTGGAGGAGATCTACGTGGAGGGCTGGAAGCTGGGCTTGAAGGCCATCGCCCTGTACCGGGACGGCTGCAAGCAGTCCCAGCCCTTGAACGCGAGCAGCGAGGAGCGCAAGGAGGCCAAGACGCCGGCCGTGGTGCCGGCCCCGCAGCCGGTCCCCGAGCCGGTGGCCGCCGAGTCCCCGGCGCCCCCGGGGACCGCTCCCGCGTTGGCCCAGAAGGTGCGCCGCCACCGCCTCTCCACCAAGCGGCGCGGCTTCACCCAGGAGGCCCGGGTGGGCGGCCAGAAGGTCTACATCCGCACCGGCGAGTACGACGAGCCGGGCCCCAACGGCAAGCCCCAGCTGGGCGAGATCTTCGTGGACATGGCCAAGGAGGGCGCGGCCTACCGCAGCCTCATGAACTGCTTCGCCATCTCGGTCTCCCTGGGCCTCCAGTACGGAGTGCCCCTGGAAGAGTACGTGGACGTGTTCACGTTCACGCGCTTCGAGCCCCATGGGCCGGTGAGCGGCCACCCCAATATCAAGTTCGCCACCTCGGTGATGGACTACATCTTCCGGGTCCTGGGGTACGAGTACCTGGGCCGGACCGACTTCCTGCAGATCAAGCCCGAGGAGCGGCGCTCCGCCTCGGATGCCATCGCCGACACGCTGGAGATCGAGGAGGCCCGGCCCGACCGTGAGCAGCTCAGGGCCCCCGCGGCCCCCGCCGGGGTGGAGACGCCGGCCCAGGCCGCGCGTCCCCAGGCGAGCCCGGCGGCCGGCGCCGGGAAGGGCCAGGCTGCAGCCCGGCCCCGGAAGGCCAACGGCAAGGCCAACGGCGGCCTCGACCTGGACGCCGTGGCCGCGGCGCTGGTGGCGGCCGAGAAGGCGGCACCGGCGCGGCCCCAGGCCGCGGCCCGGGCAGCCGGCCCGGGGGGCCGGCCGGCGGCGCCGGCCAGCAATGCCCTGGGCGCGCAGATGCAGGGGCTCATGGGTGATGCCCCGTTCTGCGACATCTGCGGCCACATCACCGTGCGCAACGGCGCCTGCTACAAGTGCCTCAACTGCGGCAACAGCATCGGCTGCTCGTAGCCCCGTGCAGCTGAGACCCCGGGCCCCGGCCCGGGGAACGCGCGTGTGAGCCCCTCCCCGTCGGACCGGCGGGGGGGGGCTTGCTTTGTCAGGGGCCGCCCACGCCCCGGCGGCGGACCGGATCCAGGTCGTCCATCACTGGCCCGCTCCCTTGCCACGGGACTTGCCGCTGTCCTTGCCGTTGCCCTTGCCGTGGCCGTGGCCGGCCTTCCGTGCCGAGGACTTCCCGGGGGCACCACTCCGGCCCGAGGCGGCGGCGGCGGCCTTCTCCTTCTGATGCCGGACCGTCACCTGGCCCAGGCTCATCCCCGAGCGGCGCGCCTCCAGCACCGCCATGGGGTCCATGCCGTAGGTCTGGCTGAGCACGCGGACGCCCACCCAGTCGGCGAAGTCGCCATCGCTGAGGACCACGGCGCGCTTGCCGCCCCTGGGGTGCTTCTTGTAGTAGCCCCAGGCCTTGCCGTAGGGCGGTCCCGGATCCCGGGGTAGCTCCACCAGCACGCGGTGGGCGGGGACGCCCAGCCGGGCGCGGACCTCCCACCAGGAGAGCCCTCCCAGGCGCAGGTCGAGGACAAACGACAGCGGCCGCCCGGACTCGTGGGCCAGGAAGAGGAGGACCGGGAGGTCGGCCTCGGGGCGCGGCAGCCGCCGGGCCGCGGCCACCGTCTGGTGGCGGTCGGAGCCGAAGTGGGCGGCGCTGACGCTCAGGTAGGAGCGGTCGCCGGTGGAGATGCGCAGGCCGGCGAACCAGTCCACGTCGGCGGCAAGGGGGGTGGCCAGGCCGGCGCACAGGACCAGCGGCGCCAGGCAGGACGACAGGACGCGTCGCATGACAGACCTCCAGCGGCGGTGGGGGAGGAGCCGGGGCTCCAGGGTCAATGTGGGCCCCTGCCCGTGCGGGTCAAGGAGCCGGGGAAAAACCCCGGGAATCCCCTGATCTGCGCTCCGGCGCCCTGGCCCCGCCGCGCCCCGCCTGGCCTGTGGACAGGGCGACGGCCGGGCACCATATTGGCCCCGGCGGTGCCTGCGGGGATTCCCTTATCTCGAGGAGAACGATGTGAGCGGCATCCTGGTGGTCAATCCCGATCCCGACGAGCGCAAGGCGCTGGCGTCCGCCGTCTCCTCCCGCGGCCGCCAGGTGGGCATGGCGGCCAACATCCAGGAGGCGCTCCACGCCCTGGCCCGGCAGGGGTACGAGCAGGTCGTCTCGGTGCGCACCCTTCCCGACGGCAGCGGCGAGCTCCTGGCCCAGCAGGCCCGGGAGATCTCCCCGCGGGCCATCGTCACCCTGGTGACCAACTTCTCGGAGGTGAAGGGCGCCTCCGACCTCCTGCGCTTCGACTTCTCCGACTACATCCTGGACGTGGACGACCTGGCCGGCGTGCTCACCGGCGCGGTGCGCGGCCCGGGCCCTCAGCAGCGTGACCTGGTGGAGTGCTTCCTGCGCACCGTGGAGGCGGTGGTGGGGCTGGTGGAGCTGGGCGACACCCTCACCGCCGGCAACGCTGCCAGCTCCATGCGGCTGGCCGACGGCATCGCCCGGGAGATGGGCCTGCCCGAGGAGCGGCGCCACGAGGTGGCCCTGGGCGCCCTGCTCCACGACATCGGCAACTTCGCACTGGCCGGCGGCGTCCTCACCAAGTCTGCCCCCCTTGAGGCCGGCGAGGAGGAGGCCATCCGCCAGCACACCCTGCGCGGCGTCCAGCTCCTGGAGCACATCGAGTTCCCGTGGAAGATCAAGCCCATCATCCTGCACCACCACGAGCGGTACGACGGGACGGGCTACCCCGACGGGAAGAAGGGGCGGGCCATCCCCATCGGCGCCCGCATCCTGGCGGTGGTGGACGCCTACCTGGCCATGACCTCCCGCCGCCCCCACCGCAACTCCATGAGCCACGAGGACGCCGTGGCCGAGATCCAGTCCAAGGTGGGCACCCAGTTCGATCCCGAGGTGGTTGAGGCGTTCGCCGGCTATGTGGAGCGGCGCAAGAAGTTCGCCGGGGATCACTTCCAGGTCAAGATCCTGGTCCTGGGGAGCGGCGAGGACACCCTGTCCCGTATGAAGCTCCAGTTCCTGCGCGACGACTTCACCGTGCTGTCCGCCGACAGCCTGGAGCAGGCGCGCCAGGTCCTGGAGAAGGAGACGGTCCGCTTCGTGGTGGCGGACATCACCCGGAGCTGGGATGATGCCCTTGCTCTCCTGGACACCCTCCAGGAGGCCATCGACACCTCCCGCACCGACGTGCTGTTCTTCGACGGTGAGGACTCCCGGGAGCGGCGGCTCACGGCGCTGGAGAACGGTGCCGAGGAGGTCTTTCCCCTGGACGTCCCGCCCGCCGAGGTGGTGGGCCGCCTGCGGCGCATCCTGCGCAAGGAGGAGGCCGTGCGCCGGCAGGCCACTTTGGCCCGGGAGGACGGCGGCATCACCGGCGAGATCGCGGAGATGAGCCTGGCCGAGCTGCTGCAGATGCTCTCCATGGGGCAGAAGACCGCCCGTATCATCCTGGAGTCGGAGGCCTGCTCGGGGAAGGTCTTCCTGGAGAGCGGGCGCCTCACCCACGCCGAGGCAGGCGACGCCGAGGGGCAGACGGCCCTGGTCACGCTGCTTGGCCTCAGGACCGGCCGGTTCCAGATGAAGCACGGCGTCACCACGCCGCAGCGCACGGTGGACCGGGACGCCATGTCGGTGCTGCTGGATTCCCTGCGCACCCTGGACGAGAGGGGTCAGGGGGCGCGACCGCCGGCCTGATCCCCCCTCAGGGCAGCGGGCCGTCGTCGGGGGCGTAGTACCCCCTGCGGGCCCGCACCGTGTGCCCCGGCTCCCGCACCTGCAGGTCGATCCGCCGCCAGGAGCCGTCCCGTCGCCTGTTGGACGAGGTGTAGGACAGGGTGTAGTGGTGGCGCAGCTCGGTCTCGATGTCACCGTAGGCGCTGTCCAGGCGCTCGGCCCGGCGGGTGAAGTAGGCGCGGCCGCCGGTCTCGGCGGCCAGGGAGGTGAGAACCTCCTCCAGGGAGTGCCGGCCATAGAAGTCCAGCTTCTGGTCCAGGTCCCGTCCCAGGCCGATGGCGTAGAGGATCACGTCGGCCTGGATGGTGTCGGCCAGCGCCTCCTCGAAGGTCAGCACGGAGCCGGGGGTGAGCCCGGAGGCGGCCTCGTCCCGGCCGTCGGACAGCAGGATGATGGCCCGGCGGCGCTCATCCTCCACCAGGGCCAGCCGGCGCGCGGCGGCGCTCACCGCGTCGTAGAGGGCGGTCCCACCCCGGGCCACGGCCCCCTTGAGGGCGTCCCGCGCCTGCTCCCGGTCGGCGGTGAGGGGGAGCAGCTCACGCACGTCGTCGTTGAATGCCAGGATCCCCACCTGATCCTCCGGCGCCAGGGCATCCAGGAACTTGAGGGCCGCCGCCTTGGCCTCGGGGAGGTTGCGCTCCGCCATGGACAGGCTGGTGTCCAGGACGATGGCCACCGCCAGGGGAAGCCGGTCACGTGAGAAGTAGAGGATCTCCTGGGGGCGGCCGTCCTGAAGCAGGAGGAAGTCCTCCCGGGCCAGGTTCATGGCGTACCGTCCACGGCCGTCCTGCACCGTGGCGAAGACGTTGACCAGCTCGATGCCGGCCGTGGCGTGGACCTGCAGGGCCCGGGTGCGCGCCGTATCCGTGGCCGAGCGGCCGTCGCCCAGCACCAGCCGCGCGCGGATGAACCAGGCCTTCACCTCCTGGCCGAAGTCGTGGGTGACGCGCCAGGGGGGCTCCCGCCGGGTCCCCACGATCTCGCCGTTCACCTCGAACTCCACCCGCTCCAGCACCGCCCCCGCGGGGACCACCGGCTCGGCCTCCAGGACCGTGGCGCCGGCCAGGTAGGCGCCCGCGGCGGGCTGCACCAGGCGGACGGCGGGCTCCGTCGCGGCGGGGGCCGCCTCCTGCGCCCGGGCCGGGCCCACGAGGACCAGGGCCGCCAGGGCGGCCAGGGCCAGGAGGCCCCAGCGCCGCGCCCGGGCCGGCGTCAACGGGGCTCCGGCCTCTTGTCGCGCACCTCGCCGGTCATGGGCACGAAGCGGACCGGAAGCACCCCCCGGCGCTGGTATCCCTCCTCGGTGCGGGTCACCACCGTGAGCTCCTGGATCCCCTCGCCCACCGGCACAACCAGCCGCCCTCCCACCGCCAGCTGGGCCAGGAGCGGCTCGGGGATCCGCGGCGGAGCGGCCGTGATGAGGATGGCATCGAAGGGCGCCTCATCGGGCCAGCCGGCGTAGCCATCGCCGGCGCGCACCTGCACCTGGCCGTACCCCAGCTCGGCCAGCCGCTCCGCCGCCTCGGCGGCCAGCGGCTCCACGATCTCCACGCTGAACACCTTGCAGCCCAGCGCCGCCAGCACCGCCGCCTGGTAGCCGGAGCCGGTGCCGATCTCGAGAACCTTGTGGCCGGCGGTGGCGGCGGACAGCTCGGTCATCAGGGCGACGATGTAGGGCTGGCTGATGGTCTGATCGTGGCCGATGGGCAGGGGATGATCGGCGTAGGCCTGGCCGCGCCAGGCAGGGGGGACGAAGGCGTGGCGCGGGACCTGCCGGAGGGCCTGGAGGACCGCCGGGCTGGAGATCCCGCGCGCGGCGATCTGGCGCTCCACCATGGCGTCACGCTCCTCCTGGCGGTCGGCGGCGGGCGTCGGCGCGGGCGCGGCGGGTGCAGGCCTCTCCTGGGCCAGGCCGCAGCCTGGCAGGCCGAGCGCCAGGAAGGTCAGACAGGGCAGGGCGCGCGTGAAGTGCATGAAGTCATTCTACAATCCGCGCGGGCCCGGCGCGTTGATCGGGATGGATCGGCGCGGATAGAATGCCGCCGTGGCTCGCAGGCGTCAGGTGGGCCGCCGGTGCTGAGAGGCACGGCGGGAGGAGCCGCATTCAAGTCGGGGGGCCTGCTTCTCGCGCTGGCCGCCCTGGCCTGCGGCGGACCACGCCCGGGCGTGGTCCAGACCGTGGAGGCCTACATCCACGCGGTGCAGGAGCGGAACGCGGACCGGCTCATGGACCTCTCGGCGGGGATGTGGCGCGCCCTGAGCCAGGCGCCGCCCGATGAGCGCGAGACGCTCCGCCAGGCCTACCGGGTCCTTCTGGACGGCCGCCACGCCGCCTACCTGCAGGGGAGGGATGCCGGGCGCCTGGAGTTCGAGCCCGACGGGATCGTCCTCATCCGCGCCCTCAACCTGGGGCGGGGGACCTACTACGAGCCGGTGGAGGTGGAGTTCCCGGAGCCGGGCCGGGCCCGGGTGGTGCTGGAGGTGCGGCTGGCCTACCGCTCCATCGACGTGTCGACCCTTCCGGCGGGGACGGTCATCTATCTCCTGGGGATGCCTCTGGGAGCGGTCTACCACCCGGAGATCGGGGCGCGGGAGCCGGCGGCCCGGGAGCTTCTGGAGATGGTCTGGATGGGGTGGGATCTGAGCCTGCTGGACGGCCGCTGGCGCGTGGAGAGGGTCGTCCCCGATGCCCGGCCCCCCGCCACCACCCGGGACACGACGCGGTTCTGAGGCCGGCGTGTCGCCTCTCCTGTCCACCCCTGGCATCGGCCTGGCCCTGGGCGGTGGCGCGGCCCGGGGGCTGGCCCACCTGGGCGTGCTGGAGGTGCTGGAGCGCGAGCGCATCCCCATCAGCCTCATCGTGGGCACCAGCATCGGGGCGCTGGTGGGCGGGGCCTACGCCACCCTGGGCAGCAGCGATGAGACCCAGCGCCGCTTCATCCAGTTCGCCTCGTCGGCCGAGTTCCGCCGCGGCGCCTTCGATTTCATCCGCGAGGCTCGTCGCGCATCCCCCGGGTTCCTGGCCCGCGCCTCGGCCATCATCCGGCGGGGAATCTTCTACGGCTACTCCCTCTACAAGGTCTCGTTCATCTCCGCCGAGAGCCTGGCCCACAACATCAACAGCCTGCTGCCCGACGTGGATATCCAGGCCGCGCGCATTCCCTTCGCCGCCGTGGCCGCCGATCTGGGAGCCGGGCGCGAGGTGATCCTGGCGGGGGGGCCCCTGCGCACCATGGTGGCGGCGTCCTGCGCCATCCCGGGGGTTCTCCCGCCGGTGCGCATCGGCCCGCGCACTTACATCGACGGAGGCTGGGTGGATCGGGTGCCCGGGCTGCCGGCCCTGCGCCTGGGTGCCCACCGGGTCATCGGCGTGGACATCTCCCCGGAGATCGGCGCCGGCGTGCCCACCCGGGGAGTGGATGTCATGGTGGCGGCGGCCGCGGTGCAGGCCGCGGCCCTCAAGCGGCTGCAGGCGCGCTACCTGGACGTGACCATCCAGCCCGACGTGCGCGGCATCCACTGGGCCGACTTCTCTGCCATCGGGCAGGCCATCGAGGCGGGGATGGAGGCCGCCGAGGCCGCGCTCCCCGCCATCCGGAGGCTCCTGTCCCCGGTGGGCCGCGTCCTGTCCGCCGTGGGGGGATCGGCCCGGCGCCGGGCCCGGGGGCAGTACGAGTCCATCGAGGTCCTCACGGATCCTCTCGGCGCGGACTAGAACAGGGCGTAGATGGCCGGCAGGAGCGCCGAGCTCTCGGTGAGGACGATGAAGATGCTCAGCAGCCCCAGGATGATGAGGATGGGTGCGAGCCACCACTTCTTCTCCTCGCGGAGAAACTGGATGAACTCGCCCAGGAGCCGGAATCGTCGCATGCCTGCCATGGGATCAATCTAGGGCGCGGCCGGAGCCGGTGTCAACGCGGCCGGGCCCTCGCTCAGCTGCCCGCCGGGCTGGCCAGGACCCGGACCGGCACCCCGTTGGACATGATCTTGCCGCCGTCCTGGGTCCGGACCATGGCATAGAACTCGTACAGCCCCTCCCGTGGGACGACGTAGGTGTGGGAGAAGGTGAGGCGCACGTGGTGCTCCTCAGGGGGGTGCAGGCAGGCGGGGTCCTCGCCGGCCAGCGTGGAGAACTCCCCGGACGAGAGCTTCAGCAGGAGGAACACGCCGGCGTGGCAGAAGGCGGCATCGTCGGTGGCGACCTCCCGCAGGCGGCTGGTGAAGGTGATGCTCAGTGGGGCGAAGCCGGCCTGCACGCTGGCGCGTAGCTTGAGGCTGCTCCGGCTGCGCTCGGCGTCGGACGTCTTCTTGCGGGCATCCTTTCGCCCATCGCGGCCGGCGGCCGGGACGGCGAGGAGCAGGGCGGCCAGGGCGATCACGGCGGCGGCGCGGCGCGTCACTGAGCTGAGGCCAGCCACGCCGCGCATCCTAGCAGGTCCCTGGCGCGGGCGATTCAGTCGCGGCGGCCGCGCCCGCCCCGGCTGCTGTCACGCCCGCCGCCGGAACGGCCGGGGCCTGCCTTGGCGCCGCGGTCCGTCCGCGGAGCGGGGCGCGAGCGGGCGCCGCTGCTGGGACGCTGGGGTGCCTGGCGGCTCTCCACCCTGGGCGGCGACGGCCGGCTGGGGGCCTGGCGGCTCTCCACCCTGGGCGGCGACGGCCGGCTGGGTGCCGGGCGGCGATCCACCCTGGGCTGTGGCGACGGCCGGCTGGGTGCCTGGCGGCTCTCCACCCGGGGCGGCGACGGCCGGCTGGGGGCGGGCCGGCGATCCACCCGCGATGGCGGGGCCGAGCGGCCGGGCAGCGAGGGGCTGCGGCTCACCGAGGGCCGCTGGGACGGGGCGGGGGAGCTTCCACGCACGGTCCCCGCCTGCGGCCGCCGGTCTTCGTCCCGGCGGGGCTGGCTCCGCCCCTCGTCGCGCCGGGGCGGCGGGCTGTCCTGGCCCCGGTCTCTCGGTGGGGTGCGCTCCACCCGCGGCTCGTTGCGGCCGGGGGGCGGGCTCTCGGGCCGCCGTGCTGGAGCCTGTGCGCCCTCGGTGCGAGGCGGCGGCGTGGAGCGCCGGGTGCGCGTGTCGCTGAGGATGCGGCGCGGCTCGGGAGTGGGCACCTGGCGCGTGTCGGTGGGCGGCCGGCGGCCCGGCTCCTCCCGGGAGCGGCTCACTTCAGGCCGGCCGCGCCCCTCCACCGGCGCGGCGCTGCGCGCCGGACCGCCCCGGGGCTCCAGGTCCCTGCGGATCTCCTGCCGCCGGCCAGGCGCCTCGCCCGCGGGGGCGCGTCCCCGATCCACGGGAGGCTCCGCCGTCCGCCGGATGGTGCTGCCACCGCCTGGCGTGCGCCCTGGCTCGGCCTGGCTGCGCGGAGCGGAGCGGCTGATGGTGGGGGAGGTGGGCCGGGAGGGCCGCTCCACCGCGCCGGGCCGCACGGATCGCTCCACCGCGCCGTCCCGTCCAGGCGCCCGCGGCTCACCGCGCCCGGACACCTGGTCCCGGGCGAAGGCCGGGCGCGAGGGGGCGGTGTTGTCGCGGCCGCGGGCCGCGGCCAGCACCGTGCGTTCGCGCTCCCGGAAGCTGCGCTCCTCGGGGCGCCGCGCGCCCAGGTCACGGGCCAGGGCGCCGTTGCGCGTTGCCTCGTCCCGGGAGCGCTCGAACACCGCGCGCTCCCTGCGGGCCCGCACGTCGTCCATGTTCAGCCGCGGCGGCCGGGACGCGTAGACCACGTCACGCTCGATGATCCGCTCCTTGATGATGACTCGCTCCACGTGGCGGGTGTGGAAGTGGTGGTACGAGACGAACGACCAGTACGGGTAGTGGAATCTCCCGAAGCTGATGCTCAGGCTCCAGCCGCTGGGGTAGTCGTACCAGCCCAGGGGGCACCACCCCACGTAGCCGCCGTAGTAGCCCCAGCTCACCCAGGCCGGCGCATAGACCGAGCCCGGAAGCCACGACCATCCGTACCCCGGCAGGTACTCCCACCGGCCGTAGTGATACGGCGCGTACCCCCAGGGATCGTACGAGACCCAGGTCCAGCCAAAGGGCCGGTAGACCCAGCGGCCGTGGTAGTAGGGCCGCCAGCCGGTGCGAACCACCGGCACCCAGATGACCCCGTAGCCGGGGTGGTGGCGCCAGCTGCCGTAGGCGTCCAGCTCCACCATGTAGGGTCGGACCACCACCGGGATGTCCTCATCGTATGCGGCGTAGGAGCGGCCGGCGCCGCGCACCTGGTCCAGGTAGGCCAGGCGGCGCTGCTCCAGGTAGCGGTCGAACGCGTCTCCGCCCCGGGTGCTGGCCACCCGGGGAGCGTCGGCGGCGTAGCCGGGGGCCACGAAGGTCGACTCGCCGGAACGCACCAGCGTCGACTGGTCGGCCGCCAGGACCTCGGCCACGCCGGCCCGCGAGCGGACCTGGGTGCCGCCACCGGCGCCGGCGTCCACCCGGTAGGAGCCGTCCTCCAGCAGGAAGACGGTCGCCGCGTCGGTGTCGATGCGGAACACCTTGTCGTCGGGATCGAAGCTGCTCAGCTCCACCGCCACCGCGCCGGCGTCAAGGCTCAGCAGGGTGCGGTTCTCGTAGCGGATCTGCCCGTCGGCCAGGGCGAGGATGCTCAGACGGCTTGACTCGTCCAGGCGGACCAGGCTGCCGTCGGCGAGCTGCAGCTCCAGGCGGGAGCCGGCCTCGGTCTCCAGCACGTCCCCTGGCCCCACGGGGGTGTTGATGTCGACCTCGTCATCCAGCAGGCCGGAGTCGGCGAAGAGGCTGACCCGCCCCTCAAGGTGCCGCACGCGGGCGTAAGCCGCCCCCTCGGGAGCGGCCAGGGAGTCGACATTGGCGGCGGGGTAGGTCTCCTGGGCGGCCGTCCCGGCCGGAGCGGCCAGGAGCAGCAGGGCCAGCAGGACGGCGCTTGGACGGTGCACTCTCATGGGTCTCTCCTTCTGCCTCTGTCGCTTCCCAGCAAGGCACCCGGTCATAGAGCAAGGCCGGTGCCACCGGTCCGGCTGCCAGGGAGCTTTCACTCCGTTCACCTAAAATCATGTGAATCAAGGATTTATTCCGTGTCCACTGGAGCACGGGAGCGCTGGAGGAGGTGCCGCCAGGGGCTGTGTCCCCCCTCCTGTCCCGCCCCGGGGACGGCCCCTGTCCCTGGGCGAGGACAATGGCGAGAGGGAGGTTTTTCCATTAGAATCGGCCCCATGGCCATCCTGCCCATCCGCAAGTACCCCAGCCCGGAGCTCACCACCCGTGCCCTGGACGTCACCGCCATCGACGACGAGGTGCGCGAGCTGGTGCGGGACATGGTCGACACCATGTACGCCGCCCCGGGCGTTGGGCTGGCCGCCAACCAGGTCGGGGTCACCCGCCGGATCGCGGTCATCGACCTGTCGGTGGGGGAGGAGGAGGGGGCCCTGCACGTCATCATCAATCCTGAGATCGTTGCCAGCTCCGGCACCCAGAGCGACGAGGAGGGGTGCCTCTCCTTCCCTGGCATCACCGAGATTGTCACCCGCCCGCGCTGCGTCACCCTGCGCGCCCTCAACCTTGAGGGGAAGATCTTCACCCTGGAGGGGGAGGATCTCATGGCCCGCGCCATCTGCCACGAGGTGGACCACCTCAACGGCGTGCTGTTCCTGGACCGCCTGACAGGGCTCAAGAAGGAGCGCGTGCGCAAGCAGGTCCGCAAGAGCGTGCGGTCGGGCGAGTGGGCCGAAGTCTACCCCTGAAGCTCGTCTTCGCCGGCACCTCCGAGTTCGCCGTACCCGCCCTGAGAACCCTCTTCTCGGCAGGGTACGACCTGGGCGCCGTCATCACGCGCCCGGACCGTCCGGCCGGACGCGGGCGACGGCCGCGCCCCTCGCCGGTGCGCGGGGCGGCCGAGGCGCTGGGGTTGCCGGTGCGCACCCCCGAGCGGCTGCACGATCCCGGCGAGCTGGCCGCCCTGGCGGCGCTGGAGCCGGACTGGTTGGTGGTGGCGGCCTACGGCCGCATCCTCAGGCCCGCGGTCCTGGCGCTGCCGCGGCACGGCTGCCTCAACCTGCACGCCTCCCTCCTCCCGCGCTGGCGGGGGGCGGCCCCGGTGGCCCACGCCCTGCTGGCCGGGGATCCCCGCACCGGCGTGACGCTCATGCGCATGGACGAGGGGCTCGACACCGGCCCCATGCTGGCGAGGGTGGAGACCTCCATCGAGGAGGAGGACGATCGAGGCCGGCTGACGGCGCGCCTGGCCGAGATGGCGGCGCGGCTGCTGGTGGAGAGCCTCCCCGCCGCCAGTGAGGGCCGGCTGGGAGAGGAGCCCCAGGACCCTGCCCTGGCCACGCTGGCGCCACCGCTGCGCGCCGCCGACGGCGCCCTGGACTGGCGCCTGCCCGCCGACGCCATCGAGCGGCGCGTGCGCGCCTTCACGCCCGAGCCGGGGGCCTTCACGACGGTGGGGGGCCACCGCCTCCTGGTGCGGCGGGTGCGGGCGGCTTCGCCGCCGGTTCCCCTGGCCCCAGGGGAGGTGGGGGCGCCGGCGCCGGGCCAGGGCGTGCCCATCGGCTGCGGCGCCGGCACCGCGGCCCGGCTGCTCAGGGTGCAGCCCGCCGGCGGCCGGGAGATGGACGCCGAGGCGGCCGCCCGCGGCCGCCACCTCCCGCAGGGAGCCGTGCTGGGCGAGGCGCCGCGGTGATGGGGGGTGGGGGCCGTGTTATCATCCGCGCCCCCCATGAAACTCCGCGGCGCCATCCTGCTCGGACTGAAGATTGCCTTCGGCGCCGCC
>JBFGDW010000047.1:0-15253 GCA_041580435.1 Candidatus Polarisedimenticolia bacterium
CTCCCGGGCCACCGCCTTGAGATCGATCTCCTCCTCGCCGCGGGAGCCGAACCAGAGATTGGCGCCGGCGGAGGCCCGCATGCGGACCTCGATGGCGTGCACCAGGTCCGCCGTCAGTGGCCCGGTGGTGGCGGCATGGAGGATGGGGAAATCGCCTGTGGAGCGCCCGGTGAGGCGGCCGTCTTGCACGGTCACGCCGGCCACGGCGGCTCCCCCTTTCCAGGCTGCTGCCGCGGCGGCGGCTCCTTCGCCGTCAAAGCGCCACTCCAGCGGGGGGAGCTTCACCCCCGGGGAGGCGGAGGCCCCCTCCACGTCGTCGGCATGGAAGAGGTCCACCAGCCGGACGGGGCCGGACGGCGACGGCGGCGCGCCGCAAGCCGCGGCGAGCAAGGCGATCAAGAGGAAGGGGACGAGGGCCGCGAGGGTGTGCTCTCGCGAACGGAGGCGGGCAGGGCAAGGTGTGAACATGGGGGGATTCCTCCTGGCCGCCCATTCTGCGCGGACCGGGCCCGCCGGTCAAGCCAGGCTGGGGGACGTGGAGCCGTAGTATCCTGCGGCGCCATGGCGCCCCCGTCCGCCCGCGGCCGCATCCTTGCAGCCGCCCTGGTCTGCGTGCTGGTCCCTGCCCTCGGCGGCGGGCTCCGCGCCGGCCAGCAGGACGATTACCGCGCTTACATTGCCGCCGCCGAGGGGGCGCTGCGCGCCCAGGACAGCGGCGCCGTCATGGAGTGGCTGGAGGCTGCCTCCCGTCGCCACCGGAACTGGGAGTGGGGGTACCTGCGCGCAGCCGCCGACGTCAGCGAGACGACCCTGGAGGCGGGGATGCCGCTGGAGAGCGTGGCGTGCCATTCTACCGGGACACTGCTGGCGGCCGGAGCCACCACCGGCCGGCTGGGGATCTGGGACCTGGACACGCGCCGCCTGCTGGCCGCGGTCTCCGCCCATGATGGCGTGGTCTACGCCGTGGCGCTCCGGCCGGAGGCACCCGGTGCCGGCCGGACGGTCCTGGCCACCGCGGGCGGTGATGCGCGTGTGCGGCTGTGGGAGCTGAAGCGTCCGGATACCTTGCCGGAGCCAGGCCGGCAGGAGGGTGTGGATCTCGTCCCTCTCGCCGGCTTCCCCACCGGGGAGCGCAAGCCGCTGGGCCTGGCCTTCTCCCCCGACGGCCGCCTCCTGGCCGCCAGCCTGCAGGAGGGCACGCTGATGGTCTGGGACGCCGAGCGGCACGAGGAGATCGCGCGCCTCGTCGGCCACGCGGCACGCCCGCCCGTCCCCGGGGTCGCCTTCCTGGATGCCCGCCGGATCGTCTCCGGCTCCTGGGACCAGACGGTGAAGCTCTGGGACCTGGACAGTCACGAGGAGATCGCAAGCCTGAGTCCTGGCCACGGGCGGGAGGGGGCAGCCTACAGCCCCTTCAGCGCCGTGGCCGCCGACCCGGGCGGCCGCTGGATCGCCGGCGTCGGCCGGGAGAGGAGCGTGCACATCTGGCGCGTGGATGGCTGGCAGGAGACGGTGCTGCCCGGCCACGGGAAAGACATCCCCGCCGTGGCGGCCTCGCCCGACGGCCGCCTCCTGGCCACCGGCTCGATGGACCGGACACTTCGCCTCTGGCGCACCGATCCCCCGTCACCGCTGGACGTGCTCCCGGGTCACCGGGGCCCGGTGCGTGACGTGGCCTTCTGCGGTGCCGGCGGCCGGATCGCCTCCGCCTCGGCCGACGGCACTGTCAAGATCTGGGACACCTCCGGCCGTCGGGGGCGCACGATCCTCCCCCACCCCGAGGCGATCTGGTCGGCGGCCTGGAGTCCCGACGGCAAGCGCCTGGCCACCGCCGGCTCCGATGGGCATGTCCGCGTCTGGGACAGCAAGCGCCGCGAGGTGCTGGTGGACATCCCGGTGGCCGACGTGCCGGTGGCCAGCGTCACGTTCCTGGCCGACGGGCAGCGCCTGGCCGCCGGGGCCAGCGCTCCACCCCTGAGAATCTGGGACGCCGCCAGCGGGGCCGCCCTGCTGACCCTGGAGGGGCACACCCTCGGGATCTCCGCCGTGGCCACCGACCCCCAGGGGCGCTGGGTTGCGGCGTCGGGCCACGACGGCAGCGTCCGCGTGTGGGATGCGCGGGACGGACGCGCCGTTGCGACCCTCACCCTGGACGAGGAGGCGGACGGGGCGGGGGCGGTGGCCCTGGGGCGCGGGGGCAGCCTGCTGGCCGCCGGCTTCCGCGACGGGCGCGTGGGGCTGTGGCAGCTTCCCACCGGCGAGCCCGCCGGTACGCTGCAACCCCACGACGGCGGCATCGTGGCGCTGGCCTTCGCCCCCGGTGGCCCCGAGCTCGCGGTGGGGACCAGCACGGGGGAGCTGACCGTGTGGGACGCCGGCGCCCGGAAGGTCCTCCACCGCAACCAGGCCCACGACGACATCCTCTACGGACTCGACTTCTCGCCCGATGGCACGCGCCTGACCTCGGCGTCCTACGACCTGACCGTGCGCCTGTGGGACACCCGGAGCTGGCGCACCGCCCTGACACTGCGGACCTTCAACAGTGAGCTGTCCTGCGCCCGCTTCCACCCGGTGGGACACTCCCTGGCCCTGTGCGCGGTGGACGGGACGGCCACGATCCTGGGCCCGGTCCCGGGGCGCGACCTGCTGCAGCGGATGGTGACGCCGGCCCCTTGAGGGGCGCGCGCCGCTCTAGCGGAACTCCACCTCACCCATGGAGGTGGTCACCGCGAAGCGGAGCGTGGGGAGCGGCAGCTCCGGAGTGGACTTCATCTCGGGCCGGCGGAGGGACTGCCCCTCCAGTCCCAGGATCACCGCATCCCGGGGCAACCGGACCGAGCCGCCCCCCATGCTGGCGTCGATGCGAATGTCGGCGTCGTTGCGCCAGGCGCCGCGCAGGTCCAGGTCCATGCCGCCCATGCGGAAGTCCACCTCCAGGCTGCGCGGGCTGGCGTTCCCCAGGGAGCGGGTGGCGAAGCCGCCCATGCCGCCGTTGAGCTCCAGGCGCTCCATGGGCTCGCGCAGCGGCTCGCTGATGGCGAGGGAGAGGCCACCCTGCTGGAAGCGGATCGCCGCGCTGGTGATCCAGAGCCCGCCGATCTCCACCTCGGCGCCCCCCTGGCCGATGCGGGTATCCAGCTCCATGGGCACGTCCCGGGGGAGCAGCACCCGCACCCGCGGCGTGTTGGCCCCCATCAGGGCGCGAATGAACCCCATGAAGCCCGAGGATCCCGTGCGGCGGAAGCGGACCTGGTAGGTCCAGGGGCCCTCCTCGGGAGCTTCAAGCACCTCCTCCAGGCGGTAGCTGGTCTTGTCGTAGACCGCCTCCACGTGGAGCGTCTCGCCAGGCAGGGCCGGCTCCACCACGAACTCGCCGCCGGCCAGGTCCAGCAGGACCTTGCCCCGTCCCGCCGGCAGCGCGCGGCTGGTCCCGGTCTCTGGCTGGGGCGCTGGCGGCGGCGCGGTGCCGTCGGGCGGTGGCGCCACCGGTGGCGGCGCCGGCAGGGACGGGCTGAGGGTCGTCTCGGCGATCTCCTCCGACCGGACCTGCATGAGGGCGATGCCCGCCACCCCCACCACGATGAGGATGACGAACGCGAGAATTCCCAGGCAGCCGAGGCAGCTGTACTTGAGCCAGCTTCCGCCCGCCTTCCCCTGCGCCGCCACCGCGACCTCCCCGGCGCGCGCCCGGGCGCGCCGCCGGCGGCAGGATACTACGCTTCCCCTACCGGTGTCAGTGCCACAGCCCCAGGATGAGCCCCATGAGACCGTACTGCACCGTGTGGTAGCCGGCGTTCACCGCGAAGAGCCGGAAGGTCTTGCGCTCGAACAGGTAGTTGATCCCGAACGACGTCCCCACCCAGGCCACGCCCACCGACAGGGAGGCTCCCAGGGCGAAGGGCAAGGCGGGCGCCGGCCCCAGGAACAGGGCCAGGACCACCGCCGCGGCCAGGGCCAGCACGAAGGAGACGCCATAGATCACCCCCGGGTGCCCCCGGCGGGCCAGCTCCTCCGGGCCCAGGCCGGTCTCCGCCATCCAAACCTTTCCAAACAGGAGCGGCGAGTACCACAGGCCGCCCACCATGAATGCCGACAGGGCCGCCACCACGACGGCCAGCAGGTTCATCTGCGACAGGTCCACGATGCTTCCTCCTTGTCAGGGCCCCGGTGGGGCCACGCTGGACAGGGGAAGGCTACCGCCGGATCCCACCGCCGTCTTGTAGGTTTTTGACCCGGGCTGGCGTCAGTCGGCGCGCACGCCGCCGCCGTCGGGCACGCTCCGCGCCAGGAAGTCGCCAGGGGTCCCGCCGGAGAAGGCCCGGAAGTCGCGGTTGAAGTGGGCCTGGTCGTAATAGCCGGTCATCTGGGCCACGTCCGCCCAGTTCACCGCCCGCCGCGCCTGAAGCGACTCCACCACCCGGCTGAAGCGCAGGATCCGCGCGTACAGCTTGGGCGTCAGTCCCACCTGGCGGCGGAACCGGCCGATGAAGGACCGGTCGCTGATGCCCAGCTCCCGGGAGAGCCGGCCCACCGGGATGGTGCCGCCGCTGCGGCGCAGGCTCCCCAGCGCCCACCCCACCCCGGCGTCGGGGCGGGGTCCGCGCCGGCAGCCCGCAACCAGGGCCGCCTCCAGCAGGCGGAACCGGGACGCCAGGTCAGGGGCCTCGCCGATCCGCTCCCGCAGCCGGTCGCTCCCGGGGCCGAGGATCCCATCCAGGTCCACGACCCGGTCGCTGATCTCCTCCATGGGCACGCCCAGGAAGGCGTACGCCCCGAGGGGCCGGAAGCGCACCCCCATCATCCGCGACTCGGCGGCCGCCTCGATGAGGACGTACTCCCGCTGGACGCCGGCCACCCAGGCCCGCCGGAACGGCACGCCCCGCTCCGGGTCCTTCCGGTCCAGGAGCCGGTGGGGCGCTCCCAGGTTGATGAGGAGCTCCACTGCGCCGTTGGGAAGGATCTTCTCCCTGCTGTAGGTGACCGTCCCCTCCGAGGCCCACAGCAGCTCCACCAGGGGGGCCAGGGCTGTCCCCGGCGTCCAGGTGGCGAACTCCCACCGTCCCAGGGGGGAGTCGTGGCGCAGGATGGAGAGGCGCGGCATGGTGCGCCATCATTTTAACCTAGAAGCGGAACGAGGCCCCCACGTAGATGGAGGGTCCGCCCAGATCCAGCCGGCCGAAGCCGGGAAAGTCGGCGTTGTCCAGCTGGTCGTCGGCCCACGAGTAGCGCCCCTCGAAGAGAAGGCCCCACGCCGGGCCCAGGGGAAGCTCCAGCCCCGCCAGTAGGTGGCTCTCCAGGGCGACTCCGTCGGCCCGGAAGGAGCCGGCGAAGATGGGCAGGCCGGGGTCCGAGAAGTCCACGAACTCACCCGACTCCTCGTACTCCCAGAAGGCGAGCCCCAGGCCGCCGCCGAAGTAGAACACGGGCGCCGGGGCGTAGGGGCCGCTCCGGTGGGAGCGGCGCCCGCCCGGCAGGATGCGCAGGTCGGCGGTGACCGGCACCAGGCGCAGCCGCGTGTCGTGGACCACGGGAAAGCCGAACTCGTCCACCACGCCGCGCTCGGCCGAGGCTGCGGAGCCGCTGTAGACGTCGGCGTTGAAGCCGAACTCGAGCCAGCCCGTGGCCGACCGCACCACGCTGAGCCCCAGCATGGCCGAGTTCATGTCCTCCATGTCGAAGGTGAAGAACTCCCGGTTGTCGCGCCAGACGTCACCCCCGCCGGCGGGAAAGAAGCCGCCCACCCGAACCTGGAACGCACCGGCGTCGCCGCGGCCCGGGTGGTAGGGATCGTGGGGGGGCGGGACCGGGCGCCGGTGCTCGGCCAGGCTCGCGCCGGTGCAGAGGGTGGATAGGATGACGGCGAGTGCGGTGACTTGAAACTTGCCCATGGCTTGAGCCTCCCTTCGGCGACATGTGATCCGCCGCCTGCCTCACCTCGCAAGGGACGCGCCAGGACCTGGCCCACGGAAGCTCGCATGATTCATGGGCGTGAAACGCCCCCGCCGTCCCCGAGGGAGTACATCCGTCCCCTGGAGCGGCCTCCACAGGGGTCACAGCCGGGCGCCTTGCCGGATGATGGACGGCGCAGGGGCCAGGGACCCGGCGCATTGACAGGGCGGTCGCCCGGGCTGCAGAATGGCCCACAGCCTCCAGTCCCCCGCGAGGATCTGCGCATGCACTTTCTGACCGTCCAGCAGAAGGGCGCAGCCCCTTTCACCTATGACCTGCGGGCTCCCCGGACGCGGGTTGGCCGCTCGTCGAGGAACGACCTCGTCCTCAACGACCTCACCGTCTCGCGCGCCCACGCGGTGCTGGAGCTGGTTCAGGGCCACCACCGCATCAAGGACCTGGGGAGCCAGTACGGCACACGGGTGAATCACTGCCTCATCACCCGTCACACCCCCCTGCGCCCCGGCGATCTCATCGAGCTGGGACAGTCGCGCCTCATCTACGACTCCCCGGGCCCCGTCCAGCTGAAGCTGGACGAGGTCTCCACGGGACAGGTCGCCGCCAGGGTTCGTGTCGATGATGAGGTGTGGAGCTCGCCCCCAGGGCTGGAAGGGACCTCGGCTCCACAGGAATCCGCCATCCTTGCCCTGCTTCTCGAGGCGGACCGGGAGCTGGGACTGAACACCGCCCTGGAGCGCGTCTGCGACAAGATCCTCGAGCTGGCGTCGCGCGTGCTGCCCTACGAGCGCGGCCTGCTCATGCTGAAGGAGGGGGAGAGCCTCCGCCCTGCCGCCAGCCGCCTCCCCCCCGACGAGGTGGCCGCGGAGGTCCGTCTCAGCAGGGCCATCCTGGACATGGTGCTCCGGGGAGGCGAGGCCGTGCTGATCCGCGACGTGGCCGAGGACAAGAGAGCCTGGCAGCGGCAGAGTCTCGTATCCCAGCGCATCCGGTCGGTCATTGCGGTGCCGCTCAAGGTCAGTCAATCCACCCTGGGCCTGCTCTACCTGGATAGCCGCCACGAGATCGGCCAGTTCAACAACCAGAGCCTCCGTCTTCTCGTCCACCTCGGCAACATCGCCGCCTTCAAGATCGAGAACAGGCGTCTTCTGGATCAGACGCTCACGGCGGAGGTGCTCAACCGCCAGCTCGAGCAGGCCGCCGAGATCCAGGCACGCCTGCTCCCCCGCCGCGCTGCGGACATCCCGGGCTTTGCGCTGCACGCCTACACGGACCCCTGCTTCGCCGTGGGCGGCGACTGCTACGACTTCAGCAGCCTGACCAACGGGCAGCACAACTTTGTGGTGGCCGACGTGGCCGGGAAAGGGCTTCCGGCCGCGCTGCTGGCGTGCTCCCTCCTGTCCAGCCTGCGGACCATGGTCGATCTCGCCCTCCCCCTTCAGGACATCATGGCCCGGCTGAACCGGCTCCTCTGCCAGCAGCTCCCCGCCAACCGCTTCATTGCCCTCTTCTGCGGTTTCCTGGATCCGCGCACCAGCACCCTCAGCTATGCCAATGCCGGCCTGTGCCTCCCGCTCCTGATCCGCCGCCAGGGAGGCATCCATGAGCTCGCGCTGGGGGGAACGCCCCTTGGAATCCTGGAGGAGGCCGTCTACCAGACCCACCAGTTGCGGATGGAACGCGGCGATGTGCTGCTCTGCTTCAGCGATGGAGCCACCGATATCACCACCCCCGCGGACGAGAGCTTTGGCCGCCAGCGCCTGGGAGATGCGGCCCTGGCCAGCCGGAACGAGCCGGTGGCCGAGCTGGTGCGCTCCCTGGCCGAGGCCATCCAGCGCCACCGGGGCGACAGCCCGGCCGATGACGACATCACCCTCCTGGCCCTGAAGCGCCTGTGATCCCGCAACCCAAGGACGACCCCACGAGCTCTCTGGGTGGGTTCACGCCGTGCTGAGGCTGCTCTGCCCGGCACCCGGGTGCCACGCCGCTCTCGCCGTGGACCGGACGCGCCTCGGGCGCAACGTGGACTGCCCGGCCTGCGGCTGGCGCTTCACGGCGCGCCCCCCTGAGGTGGAGGTCCAGCTGCGCCGGCAGCAGGCCCGGCTGGAGAAGGGGGCGGGGTGGAGCGGGGCGGCCGGTCCCGAGAGCGCGGCCCCCGCCGGCCCGGAGAGCGCGGCGACGGGGATCCCCTCGCCGGAGGCGCGCCTCCCCTTCGCCGTGCTGGTGGACAGCGTGCGCAGCCTGTGGAACGTGGGCGCCCTGTTCCGCACCGCCGACGCCTGCGGCGTCCGGGAGCTGGTGCTGGCCGGGATCACCGGCCATCCGCCGCGTCCCGAGATCACCAAGACCGCCCTGGGCGCCGAGGCGGCGGTCCCGTGGCGGTATCGCGCCGACCCGGCCGAGGCGCTGGCCGAGCTGGTGGGCGAGGGGTACATCCCGGTGGCCCTGGAGGCCGGATCACGCGCCGTCCCCCTGGATCAGGTGGCCTGGCCCGCCCCCCTCTGCCTGGTGGTGGGCAACGAGGTGGCCGGCATCACGCCCGCGGTGCTGGACGCGTGCCCGGTGCACGCCGTCATCCCCATGCGCGGCGTGAAGAGCTCCCTGAACGTGGCGGTGGCCTTCGGCATCGCCGCCCACGCCGCCGCCACTGCCCTGGCCCGGCAGGCTACTTCGTCTTCACCGGGTCCGCCGGCCGCGCCGGCAGGGCGCGCGGCTCGGCCCGCATCATCCTGAGCACCTCCTCCACGCCGCGCTCGAGCTGAGGGTCACGGCCGGCCAGGATGGAGCGGGCGTCGTTGTCCACCACGATGTCCGGGTCCACACCGTGCCCCTCGATGGCCCAGGATCCGTCCACGTGGTTGGTGCCGAACTCGGGCACGAAGACGGTGCCGCCGTCCATGAGCGTGCCCCGGTTGGTGATCCCCACCACGCCGCCCCACGAGCGCTTGCCGATGAGAGGCCCCAGCCCGGCCTGGCGGAACATGTGGGGGAAGATGTCCCCGTCCGAGGCCGAGTCCTCGTTGAGCAGGCACACCATGTGGCCGTAAAAGACCGTGCTGGGATAGGTGCCCGGCGTGTCGCTGGTGCGGGAGAAGCGCGTCCCCAGCAGCTCCCGGCGCAGGCGCTCGATGATCATCTGGGAGACGTTGCCGCCTCCGTTGCCCCGCACGTCGATGATGAGTCCCTCCTTGCGGATCTGGCCGTAGAACCACTTGATGAACTCGCGGATGCCGTCGGCGCCCATGTCGGGGATGTGGAGGTAGCCCACCCGGCCGCCGGCGAGCTCCTCCACCCGGCGGCGGTTCCCCTCCACCCAGTCCAGGTAGCGCAGATCCGTCTCGCTGGTGACGGGCTGGAAGGTCACCTTGCGCGCCCCCTCCAGGGAGGGGCGCTGGTTCACGGTCAGGGTCACCGGCCGGTCCGCCTTGTGGAGCAGAAGCCGGTAGGGATTGTCGCTCCCGGCCAGATCGTCGCCGTCGATGGCCAGGACGTAGTCCCCTTCCTGGACGTCCATGCCGATGCCGTCCAGAGGCGCCCGGTAGCGCTCCTCCTCGCCCTGGCCCCTGAGGATGCGGGCGATGCGGTAGCGCCCGGCCCTGGCATCCAGCTCGAGCTCGGCGCCAGGGAGGGCCACCTGGGGCCGGGGCGGGATGGTGAAGTCGCCACCGGCGATGTAGGCGTGCCCCACGTTGAGCTCGGCGATCATCTCGCCGATGACGTAGTTGAGATCCGAGCGGTGGGCCACGTGGGCCAGCAGGGGACGGTACTGGCGGCCCAGCGCCTCCCAGTCGTAGCCGTGCATGTTCTCCACATAGAAGAAGTCCCGGAACCGGCGCCAGACCTCGTCGAAGATCTGCGCCCACTCCTCCGCCGGCACCCGGTCCACCATGAGTCCGGCGGTGGAGACGTCCTTGGCCGAGTCCTTGGCCTTGGGCTTGGCGTCGTACAGCTTGAAGCCGGAGCGGTGGCGCACCAGGACCTTGGATCCGTCCCGGGACAAAGCGTACCCCTGGATCTCCTCGGCCAGGGTGCTGGCCTCCCGGTCCTCCAGGGCGTAGATCTGCAGGGACGGCCGGATGTCCGACTGCCGGCCGTAGTAGAAGGGCCCGCCCCGGACGTAGAGAAGATGCCCCTCCTTGGCGGACAGGCTGCCGTAGTTGTCCGGCTCCACCGGCACCCGGGCCACCCGCCGGGCCAGGCCATCGAAGTGGATGACCACCGGCTTGGGCTCGGCCTTCTTGCCGTCGCCTTCGCCATCCTTGCCTGCGCCGTCCTTCTCATCGCCCTTTGCCTTCCGCGCCCGGTCCTTGCCGGTGGTGGCGGACTTCCCGCTCTTCTTGTCCTCCCCGTCCCCCTCCCCCAGGGTCACCTCGTCGCTCTCCGGGGGGAAGGGATCGGCCACGTCCCTGCGCAGGGCCAGGGCGTAGATGCCAGTCTCCCTGTCGGTGACGTAGTTCCACTCGATGGAGCCGATCTGGGGCGCGAACTCACGGTCGCTCAGGTAATACAGGTAGTCGCCTGAGGGGTCCCACGCCGGGTTGAACTCGTTGAAGGTCTCGCCGGTGACGCGGCGCACCCGGCCATCCCCGGCGCTCCAGATGTGAATGGAGCTGAAGCCGTTCTCGTTGCTGAGGGAGAAGGCAAGATGGCCGCTGTCCGGGGACCAGACGTAGTCCCGCACCTGCCCCCTGGCCTCGTCGGCAATCTCCTCCGGCTTCCCCGCCTCCACGTCCACCACGTAGAGCTTGCCGTCCTTGTCGCCGAAGGCCAGGCGCTTGCCGTCAGGGGACCACTCGGCGGCGTAGCGCATGGCCTTGCCACCGTCGGTGAGCTGCCGCGGAGGCGCCGAGCCGTCCTGGGGAACCAGCCAGATCTCCTCCTCGCCGTCCGCGTCGGACAGGAAGGCGATCCGGCGGCCATCCGGCGACCAGCGCGCCCACCGGTCATGGGCTCCGGGGGACCGGGTCAGGTTGCGGGTGGGGCCGTTCTCGATGGGGGCAGTGAAGATGTCCCCACGGGCCACGAACAGGGCACGCTCCCCCCTGGGGCTCAGCTCGAAGTCCTCGATGGCGTCTGCGGCAGAGACCCGCGCCGGCCGGCGGGAGAGGCCATCGTCGGGGACGGTGATGGACAGCGCCCGGGAGCGGCCGGCGGCCATGTCGAGGATCTGCAGCTCGCCGTTGAGCTCGTAGACGATACGCCCCGAGCCGTCATCGGCGGGCCAGCGCACGTCCCAGGTGGTGCTGTGGGTGAGCTGCCGGGTCTGGCCGGTGGGGATCTCGTAGGCGTAGAGATTGGCGGTGCCATCCCGGTCGGAGCTGAAGTAGATGCTCTCGCCGATCCACATGGGGTCCCGGTCGGCCCGGGGGTGGTCGGTGATCTGGGTCAGGGCGTGGGTCGCCAGGTCGAAGATGTACAGGTCCTGGGCCCACCCGCCCTGGTAGCGCTTCCAGGTGCGGAAGTCCCGGAACAGGGGGGAGTAGACCACCTTGCGGGCGTCCGGGGAGAGGTCGCCGGCGCCGGAGACCGGCATGGCCAGCGGCACCGGGAGGCCTCCCTCGGTGGAGACCAGGAAGAGGCGCGAGTCGGCCAGACCCGAGCCGTACCGCAGGGAGCGGAACAGCACGTGCTTCCCGTCGGGGGTCCAGTCGTAGACCTGGTTGTCGTACCCCCACCGGGGCGGAAGGGGCCCCCGGGCCGGATACCAGGTGAGCTGCCGCGGCTCGCCGCCGGCGGCGGGCACCACGTACACCTGCTCGTCGCCGTCGTACTGCCCGGTGAAGGCGATCCAGGCGCCGTCGGGGGAGAAGCGCGGGAACAGCTCCTGGCCCGGGTGGGCCGTCAGGCGGCGCGCCGTCCCCCCGTTGGCGGAGGCCAGCCAGATGTCGCCGGCGTAGCTGAACGCCACCGTGTCGCCGTGGATGTCCGGGAAGCGCAGGAGCCGGGTTCCCGCCTCGGCCGTTGCGCCCCCCGCCAGGAGCAGAGTGACCAGGATCGCCGCAAGGGATGCCGTCCGCCGCGCCATGCTTCCTCCTTGGGAATGCTGCCTGTCGGTTGCAGGGGCGGCATTATAGTGCAGCCTCGGCGGCACGGCAGGCGGCTCCCAGCAGGGCCACGCGCTCCTCGCGGATCAGGTGGACCGGGATCGACTCCAGGAGGGGGCGCATGCGCCCCTTGCCGGTGAAGGCCCGCCGGAACGCGGGCCCGTCGAGCCGTTTCCGCACGCGCGGCGCGATGCCGCCTGCCAGGTAGACCCCGCCGGTGGCCTTGAGCTTGAGGGCCAGGTTCCCCGCCTCGGCGCCCAGCAGCTCCACCCAGAGGTCGAGGGCGCGGTCGCAGAGGGGGGATCGGCCGGCCAGCGCGGCCCGGGAGATGGCCGCCGGGGGATCGGGATCCTGCAGGGGGTCGGGACCGTCCTTCCCGTGCATCTCGCCCGATCCGACGAACGATGCCACCCGCTCGTGGCGCAGGAACTCGTAGATGTTCACCAAGCCGGGCCCCGAGACGACCCGCTCCCAGCTCACGTGGCCGAACCGGCGCTCCAGATGGCGCTGCAGGCGCGCCTGCTCCTCCCCCACCGGGGCGAAGGTGGCGTGTCCTCCCTCGCTGGCCAGGGGGAAGTGTCGGTGCCCGTCCCAGACCAGCGCCGCCTCCCCCAGCCCGGTGCCGGCGGCCAGGACGGCCCGGGTCCCCTGGGGCTCCCCCTGTCCCGGCAGGATCGGCTCCAGGTCCTCGCCGCCCAGGCAGGCCACGCCGCTGGCCGCCGCCTCCAGATCGTTCATGAGGCGCACCGGCACGCCCAGCGCTGCCGTGAGGCCCGCCTCGTCCACCTCCCACGGGAGGTTGGTGGTGCGGCAGCGCCCGGCCACCACCGGTCCAGGCACGCCGAAGCAGACCGCCTGCGGCGACGCGGGCAGGGAGTCCATGAAGGAGCGGGCCAGGGCGGCCAGGCCGGCGTGGTCACGGCTGGGCAGGTCGCGGCTGGCCTCCACCCGCCAGCGGCCGCCCCGCTCCCGGCACAGGGCGAGGCGGGTGGTGGTCCCCCCCCCGTCGCCGGCCAGCACCGGGGCGGAGCTCACAGCCGCCGCCGCTCGGCGCGCCCCGCCGGGTGATGCGCTGGCCCTGGCCCCGAGGCGCGGCGCTCCTTGGCCTCGTCCCGTGGATCGGCCGGCTGCAGATCCCAGGCCGGGCGGCGCGCCTTCGCCTCGCCGATGGCGAACAGGTGGCCGTCGGTGCGCAGGAAGATCTGTCCGCCTGAGATGGCGGGAGAGCTGAGGGTGAAGGCGTCCAGCCGGTTGACGGCAAGGACCTGGAACCGGCGCCCGGCCGCGAGGACGGTGGTGGTGCCGTCCTCGCTGGTCAGGTACACCTTCCCGTCGGCCAGGACGGGGCTGGCGCTGTAGGTGCCCACCTCCAGCCGCTCGGGACCCCAGAGGACCCGGCCGCTGCGCGCCTCCAGGCACCACATGATCCCCTTGTCGGTGACCATGTAGATGGACTTCCCATCGGTGGCCGGGGTGGGCACGTCGGTGCCCCGGTCCAGCGTCCAGGCCACATGGGTGGCCGTGACGTCCCCTTCCCCTCCCGGCCGCAGGCCCACCACCGGTCCGCGCTTGCCGAAGGCGATGACCAGCCCTCCGGCGGACAGGGGCGAGGCCACGATACGCTGGCTGGGATGATCCCCCGGGTTGAGCACCGCCGCCCTCCAGATCTCCCTGCCGGTGTCGGGATCGTGTGCGGTGACCACATCGCCGCCGCTGATGATCAGGAACGCCCGACGGCCCTGGCGGTACAGGCCGGGTGTCGAGTAGGCGTCGGGCGACTCATGGCGCGCTCCGGTCCGGCGCTCCGCCCGCCAGAGGAGGGCGCCGTTGGACGTGTGCAGCCGCAGCACGTAGGACGGCGCGCCCGAGTCCGGCGCATGGAGCATCTGGATGAACAGCCCGTCGTCGTGGAGCAGGGGCGAGGAGGCGTAGCCCCACTTCTGGGCCGGCGGCCCGAACTCCGCCGCCAGGTCCCGGGTCCAGCGCTCTGTCCCGTCCACGCCGAACGCCTTGAGCACCCCGGTCCCGGTGAGGACGTAGACGCCGTCACCGTCGGTCACCGGGGAGGGCGAGGACAGGTTGTGCTTGTGCCGGCGCGCGTCGCCGGTGTCCAGGAGGCGCGTCCAGAGCACCTTCCCGTCATTCCGGTCCACGGCGTAGAGGAACAGCCCCCCCTCGCCGTCGGCCACGTGCAGGAAGATCCGGTCCCCGGCGATCACCGGGGTGGAGCCGCTGCGTCCGGGCAGGGGCAGGGCCCAGGCCACGTTCTCGTCGCGGCTCCAGGTCTCGGGCAGGTTGCGCTCGGGGCTGAACCCGGTGAGGGTGGGACCGCGCCACTGGGGCCAGTCCGCGGTGAGACCGGTGGCGGGCCCGGCGCCCAGGAGCACGACGAACACCGCGGCAGCGGTGTGCCGGGCGCGGGCGGGCCGCGCGCGCTGCGGCACACCCTGGCAGCCTGTGACCGGCTGGGACATTCCCCCTCCCGGAGAGAAGCGTGGCGTGGACTCTACCAGCGCGCACCCTCGGGCCACGGTGGACGGGCCCGCGCTTTACAAGATTTTACCCGCCTGCCCGCCGCAGCGCGGTTCATACTGGAGAGCCATGACCACGGATGACGCAGCGATCACGCCGGCGCGCGGCCGGTGGCCCCGGCGCGGCCACCACGACGCGTCCCACTCCGGCTGCCCGGACCGGCGGCGACGCCAGGCCTGGCGCGCGGCGGCGGTGGGGAGCATCTGCTTGCTGGCGCTGGCCGCTGGCGGCTGCAGCGGCGAGACCGGGCCGGGAACGCCGCTCCCAGGCGATCCCGCACCGGCTCCGGGGCGGCCGGGTGAACCCGGGCTGTCCGACCCGCGGCAGGGACCGCCGGGATCGGCGGACCCAGACGCAGTGGCTCCCGCGCCGCCACGCGTGGGCGACCCCGCTCCACCCCTCGATCTGAGCTGGCTGGGGGACGGTCCGCCTCCCCTGCCGTCGCTGCGCTGGGATGATCTCCGTGGCCAGGTGGTGATCCTCGACTTCTGGGCCACCTGGTGCGCCCCGTGCATCGCGTCGGTGCCACACCTGAACAACCTGGTGGAGGCCACCCGGGGGCGGCCGGTGCAGATCATCTCGGTGGCCTACGAGCCTCCCGCCGCCGTGGCCGCCTTCCTGGATCAGCATCCCCTGCGCACCCTCAGGGCGGTGGACAACAACCTGGCCACCTTCCGGGCCTACGGGGCCTGGAGCCTGCCCACCACCGTCCTGGTGAATGGGGAGGGAAGGATCGCCGGCGTGGTGCATCCCGAGTCGGTGACCCTGGA
>JBFGDW010000048.1:0-15083 GCA_041580435.1 Candidatus Polarisedimenticolia bacterium
GAGGTCTTCCTGGCCCGGGATCTGGCCCTGGGCCGGCCCACCGCCCTCAAGCTCCTCCCTGAAGGGTTCGACCCCGAGCTGCGCCAGCGCCTGCTCCGGGAGGCGCGCACCTGTGCCCGGCTGCAGCACCCGGCGGTGGCCACCTTCTACGATGCCGGCGAGGCCGAGGGCGTCGCCTTCATCGCCATGGAATACGTGGAGGGGCGCACCCTCCGGGAGCGGCTGCGCGCGGGGCCGCTGGCCACCGCCGATGCCCTGGGGGTTGCCGCCTGCCTGCTGGAGGCGCTGGCCCACGCCCATGCCGCCGGCATCCTGCACCGGGACATCAAGCCCGAGAACGTCATGATCACCGCCCAGCGCCAGGCCAAGCTCCTGGACTTCGGCCTGGCCAAGGAGCTGGACGAAGAGCAGGCGACCCTGGTCACCGGGCTGTCCATGGCGGCCACCCGGACCCAGATGACCGGGGCGGGCGTGCTCATGGGCACGCCCGGGTACATGTCGCCGGAGCAGCTCCGGGGGGAGGCGCTGGACGGCCGCTCGGACCTCTTCGCCCTGAGTGCCGTGCTGTACGAGACGCTGTCCGGCCGGCCGGCGTTTCCCGGGCGCACCCTGGCGCAGCGAATGGCGGCGGCCCTGGGCGGACCGCCGCCGCCCCTGGGCGCGGCGGTGCCGGGCGCGCTGGCGCGCGTGATCCTGCGCGGACTGGCCACGAACCCGGCGGAGCGTCCCGCCAGCGCCGCCAGCTACCTGGCCGATCTCAGGGCGGTGGAGGCCGGCGAGGCCCAGCCGGTGCTCCCCGACTCCCTGGCCGTGCTGGACCTGGACAACCTCTCGGGGCGCGAGGATGACGGCTGGATCGGCAGCGCCATGGCCGACAGCATCGCCACCGACCTGGCGCGCGTTCCGGGGCTGCGGGTGATGGGCCGGGAGAAGGTGGGCCAGACCCGGGCCGCCCTGGCCGCCGCCGGCGGTGCGGCGGACCCTCTCGCCGTGGGCCAGACCCTTGGCTGCCGCTGGGTCCTGGGCGGCGGCTACCAGCGGCTGGGCCCCGCCCTGCGGGTGACCGTGCGCCTCACGGAGGTGGCCACCGGACAGGTGGCGGCCGCCGACAAGCACGACGGGACCATGGACGGGATCTTCGCCATGCAGGACCGGGTGTCCGAGGGCGTCCTCCGCCACCTGCAGCTGCAGGACAGCATCCCGTCGGGCCCGGCGGCACCCAAGCTGGCCGCCTACGAGTGCACGGCGCGCGCGCGGCGCCTCTGGTTCAGCCACGGCAAGGGGGGATTCCAGCAGGCCGGCGTCCTCTTCCAGCAGGCGCTGGAGCAGGAGCCCGAGCACGCCCCGGCGCTGGCCGGGCTGTCGGCCCTCCATGCCCTGCGCTTCACCTTCACCACCGACCCCGCCGAGCTGGAGGCGGCCAGCGACTACGCCCGGCGAGCCGTGGCCGCCGACGGCAAGCTCTCGGAGCCCCACATCTGGCTGGGGTACGTGCGCATGCGCCAGGGGCGCATGGACGAGGCGGTGGAGGCCGAGGGGACCGCCATGGCCCTGGACCCGCGCAACCACATGGCACCCTACTTCGCCGGCTGCGCCCACGCCTTCGCCGGCCGGCCGCGGCCGGCGCTCCCCATGTTCCAGCGCTGCCTGGAGCTGGAGCCCCTGCACGGGTGGGGGTGGCTGGGGCTGGGGTGGGCGCACCTGCAGCTGGGCCACGAGCGCGAGGCCCTCTGGAGCCTGGGGCGGGCGGTGGAGGTGGAGCGGGGCCAGCCGCGGGGACCCACGGCGGGGGTGAGCGGCTACCTGGGGGAGGCGCTGCGCCAGCTGGGACGGCCGGCGGAGGCGCGTCCCCACGTGCTGCGCGGCCTGGAGGCGGTGGAGCGGACCGATCACATGTACCGGGACACGTTCCGGGCCGTCTGCCTCTGCACCCTGGGGCGGGTGGCGCTGGACGAGGGGGACGCAGGGGCGGCGGCCGCCGCCTTCGGCCAGGCCCTGGCGCACCTGGAGGGGCGCCCGCGGGCCCTGGGCGGGGGCCACCTGGCGGTGCAGGCCCTGGCGGGCCGGGCCCGGGCCCGGGGCGACGCCGGGGATCTCCAGGCGGCCCTGGATCTGTTCGAGGGGAGGGGGCGGTTCAACTTCAACGAGCAGTGGACCTGCACCGACGACGCCACCCTGGACGATCTGGCCGCCGCGGCGGCTGCCGCCGGCCGCCAGGAGCAGGCCGCCGACCTTGCCGTGCGCGCCCGCAGCTGCGTGGACACCGCCTGAGGCGCGGCCTCGCGCCGCCGCATCGTTGACTCGGGGCCCGGCAGGGGGGATCCTCTGGTCAGGAGGGAGGCCTCGTGACCAGCTCGCCCCATCCCAGCGCGCAGTACGCCATCACCTTGCGCCTGGAGTGCCCCCACAGCCCCGGCTGGATCGCGCGCATCTCCTCGGCCATCGCCGCAGCCGGCGGCGCCATCGGCGCCATCGACCTGGTCCAGATCCAGCGCGGACGCTCCCTTCGGGACCACACCGTTGAGAGCGGCTCGGCCGCCCAGGCCCGCCAGGTCATCGAAGCGGTCAAGGGGATCGACGGGGTCGTGGTGCATTCGGTGCAGGACAAGACCTTCGCCCTGCACCGGGGCGGGAAGCTGGCCACCGTCTCCCGGGTGCCGCTGGAGACCCGCGCGGACCTCTCCATGGCCTACACCCCGGGGGTGGCCCGGGTCTGCAAGGCGATCCTGTTCAAGGAGTTCGGCGGTGTGGACGCCTTTCCCATCTGCCTGGATACCCAGGACACCGAGGAGATCATCCGGATCTGCACTGCTCTCGCACCCACCTTCGGCGGCATCAACCTGGAGGACATCGCCGCTCCCAGGTGCTTCACCATCGAGGAGCGCCTGCAGGAGGCCCTGGAGATCCCGGTCTTCCACGACGACCAGCACGGCACCGCGGTGGTGGTGCTGGCGGCCACCCTCAACGCGCTCAAGCTGACCGGCAAGCGTGCCGAGACGATGAAGCTGGTGGTGGCGGGGGCCGGCGCCGCCGGCTTTGCCTGCATCCGCACCCTGCACCGCTTCGGCATGGAGAACATCGTCGCCTGCGACCGGGATGGAGCGATCCACGCGGGGCGCGACGTGGGGGGCAACCCGGTGAAGGACTGGCTGCGGGAGCACACCAATCCGTCGGGGGAGAAGGGATCCCTCAGGGAGGTCCTGGCGGGCGCCGACATGTTCCTGGGGCTGTCGGGTCCGGGCCTGCTGGACGCCGGGGATCTTCCGGGGTGCCCTGGACGCCCATGCCCGGGTCATCAACGAGGAGATGAAGCAGGCGGCGGCCCACGCCATCGCCGGCCTCATCCCCCAGGAGGACCTGTCGGCGGACTACATCATCCCCAGCGTCTTCAACCGCAAGGTCGGCCGGGAGGTGGCGGCCGCCGTGGGCCGGGCCGCCCACGCCAGTGGCGTCGCCCGCCGGATGCCCCAGGCCACCCGCCTCTACCTGCGCTCCTGACGGCCGGCTTGGGCCAGGTGGCCCACTCGGGGTAGAATCCCGGGAAAGGTTGCTCCTCACCACAGGAGGTCGGGCCTATGGGCATCGAGGTGCGCAAGAAGGGCGATGTCAGCATCCTGGACATCTCCGGCAAGCTGACCATCGGCCAGGGAGACGTCCAGCTCCGGGAGGCGTTCCAGGAGGAACTGGATGCCGGCGGCAAGAAGTTCATCTTCAACATGCTGCGCGTCGCGTACGTGGACAGCGCCGGGCTGGGCGAGACGGTGGCCTGCCACAAGCGCGCGGCGGAGCGCGGCGGTGTCATCCACCTGGTGATGACGCCCAAGAGCAAGCCCCAGGCGGTGTTCGTCCTGGCGGCGCTGGACCGGGTCTTCGAGATCCATGACAGCGTGGAGAAGGCGGAGGCGGCCTTCTCCTGAGCGGGTTCCAGGATCACTTCTCGCGCCTGGCGGATCGCTACAGCCGCCACCGGCCGGGGTACCCGGAGGCGCTGTTCCGGCACCTGGCGGGACTCTGCCCCCGGCGCCGGCGGGCGTGGGACTGCGCCACCGGCAGCGGCCAGGCGGCGGCCGGCCTGGCGGACGCTTTCCAGATGGTGGTGGCCACCGACGGCAGCGCGGCGCAGATCGCCCATGCCCGACCCCACCCCGGCGTCCATTACGGCGTGATGCTGGCGGAGGCGGCGGCGCTGGCCGATGCCTCCTTCGACCTGGTGACGGTGGCGCAGGCCCTCCACTGGCTGGACCGGACGGCCTTCTACGCCGTGGCGCGCCGGGTGCTGAAACCGGGAGGCGTGCTGGGGGTGTGGTGCTACGGGCTGCCCCGCGCCCCGGCTGACATTGCCGCCGAGGTTGCGGCCTTCTCCAGCGAGACGGTGGGGGCGTGGTGGCCCGCCCGCCGCCATCACGTGGACACGGGTTACACCGGACTGGAGTTCCCCTTCCAGGAGCTGGAGTCGCCGCCGCTGGAGATGTCGGCCCGCTGGAGCCTGGCCGAGCTGCTGGGATACGTGGGGACCTGGTCGGCGGTGAGCCGCTGTCGCGAGGAGACCGGGGCCGACCCTGTCGCGGAGCTGGCCCGGCGGCTGGCGCCGCTGTGGCCCGATGGCGCGCAGCGGCGGAGCATCACCTGGCCGCTGTTCCTGCGGGCCGGGCGCGCCTGAGGCGCCGCCTGCCGAGAGGACGCCAGGCGCGCCTCAGCCGGCCACGGTGACCCGGGCGCGGCCGGAGGCGGGGATGCGCTGATCGGGTGTGAGGATCCCCTGGAGGTTCAGTGGGTCGGCGGCCCCCACCTGCAGCGGCTCCACCGGACGGCGGCGGCGCAGGCGGCGCAGCAGGCTCACCGCATCGGGGAGCGCGAACTGCTCGCCGGAGAATCCGGCCACGAACCGCCCGCCGCGCACCTCGCCGCGCAGCTCCAGGTGGCGGCAGACCCGGGCCAGGTCGCGCCAGGGGACCGGGACCCTCTCCCGCAGGAGGAGCCGCCGGAACAGCACACCGTAGCGGGCCAGCAGCCGGCGGGCGCAGAACTCCGCCGCCGCGTCGGAGTCCGCCGCCTCCGGCCGCACGTCGCCGGCGCTGGTCCCGGCGGTACGCAGCAGCGCCCAGCGCCCCGCCGGGACCAGCGCGGCCTGGCGCGCCGCGCCCCGTCGCCGGGAGGCGGGAGTGATGAGGCGGCGCAGACCGCCGAAGGAGTCGCAGGTGATGATCCCGTGGCCGGCCAGCTCCACCAGTCCCATCTCCAGGTGGGAGGGGAGCAGGCCGGTGCGTTGCTCCAGCTCCTGGGTGAAGGATGCGCCCCGCTCCTTCAGCTCCTCCAGGACGCGCCGGGCGTGGCTGGAGAGGCCGGGCGGGCCCCCGTCGCCGGGCATGGACGGAGGGCCCGGGGGGGCGGGCGGTGCCGAGGGGGAGGGAGCGAGGCCCAGCCATGTCGTCAGGTCTTCCCGGGGCACGATGGTCAGCGGCAGGGCGCGGACCGGGGCGTCTCCCGCCCCCCAGAAACGACCCCAGGCCACCCGGCCGGTGAGGGCCAGCTGGTCCAGCCAGTCGGGGATGTAGCCGCGCACGCGGGCCGCCAGCAGTCCCGGCTCCCAGGCCGCCGCCGGCGCCTGGAAGCCGGCCAGCTGCTCCACCACGCGCAGGACCCCGGCGGGGCCATCCAGGCGGAACTCGGGGTCGGCATGCTGCCACGCCGCCAGGAAGCGCCAGAAGGCGGCGGCGCTCACCGGGGCGATCTCGCGGCGGAGCCGCTCCAGGGTCTGGCGGTGGATGCGCGCCAGCAGACGCCGGTTGCAGAACGCCTCCTGCCCCTCCAGCCGGCAGCGCAGCACCGTCCCCTCCGCCTCCAGCTCCAGGAGCAGGGGGCGCTCGGCCTGGCTCACCTGGGGGCCGGGACCTTCCCCCACGAAGACCGGCCCCAGGGCTTCCAGGCGGCCCCGGAGCACCTCCCGCGGCGCACGGGGCGCCTCCGCCGCGAACCAGAGCTCCCCCTCCCGGCGCACCCGGCAGGCGCCGGACAGCTCGTCCAGCCAGCCGTCCCAGCCGCTGGCGGCCGCCTCCCCGGCCGTGACGTACCCCATCCACTGGAGCGCCTCGTGCAGCTCCTCGGCGTCAGCGGCCTGGGGCCACGCCTCCTGGCGGACCTGCTGCACGGCCTCCGGGTCCAGGGCCCCCAGCTCGTCCACCGTGCGCGCATCCAGGGCATGCCGGGAGGCCACCGCCTGGGTGCGCCGCTCCTCCAGTGGAGCGTCGTCCAGGAAGGCGTAGGGCATGGCGTTGAGGATGCCCCGGGCGAAGGCCGAGGGCTCGGGCGTGTCCACCGCCAGCGTCTCGATGCTGCCCCCGGCGATCCCTTCCAGGACGCGGACGAGCCCCTCCAGGTCCATGGCCTCGTGCAGGCAATCGTGCAGGGTCTGGCGCACCAGGGGGTGCTCCCAGGGGACGGGGATGTCGCCAGCCGGCAGCGTCTCGCCGCAGGCCAGCACCTGGGGGAACGCCTCGGCCAGCAGGTCGTCGGCGCGCATGCGCAGGATGGGGCCGGGGAGGCGCTTGCCCCCCTTCCAGGTGCGCGGCAAGAGCAGCGCGCGGCTCGCGTTCCAGCGCCACCGGGTGGCGAACAGGGGTGTGGGCAGCACCGCCTGCACCAGCACGTCGCGGACCGTCTCGGGCCGCAGGTAGTCGAACACCTCGACCAGGGGGAAGCTGTGCTGGGGGCCCAGGGACAGGAGGATGGCCTCCTCGCTGGCCGCGGCCTGCAGCTCGAAGCCGAAGGAGCGGCAGAAGCGCTTGCGCAGGGCGAGACCCCAGGCCTTGTTGATGCGCCCGCCGAAGGGGGCATGCAGGACCAGGTGCATCCCGCCGGCCTCGTCGAAGAACCGCTCGGCGATGACCCGGCGTGGCGTGGGGACCGCGCCCAGGCGGCGCCGCCCGTCCTCCAGGTAGTCCCGGAGCTGGCGGGCCGCTCCCCCGGGCAGGCCGGGAGCGTCGGTCCCCGCCGGCGCCTCCACGGCGGCCCGCACGCGTCCCACCGCCGCCGACAGCTCCTCGGTGCGCGCCGGCGCCTCGCCCAGCCAGAACGGCAGCTGGGGCGGCTGGCCGGCGGCATCGGCCACCCGCACCACCCCCGGCTCCACCCTGAGGATGCGCCAGGAGGCGTTCCCCAGCTGGAAGATGTCGCCGGCGTTGGACTCGATGGCGAAGTCCTCGTTGAGGCTCCCCACCACCATCCCATCGGGCTCCAGCACCACCTGGTAGTCGGCGTTGTCGGGGATGGCGCCGCCGGAGGTGAGGGCGGTGATCCGCGCGCGCCGGGTGGCCCGCAGCCGGCCGTTGACACCGTCCCGGTGCAGCAGGGCGCGCCGGCCGGCGGCGTGCAAGGCAATGATCTGCTGGAAGTCCCCGCGAGGCAGGTCCCGGTACGGCCAGGCGCGCCGGCAGGTGTCGTACAGCCGGGCTTCATCCCAGGTGTCGGTGACGCAGGCGGCCACCACCTGCTGGGCCAGGATGTCCAGGGGGGCCACCGGCTTCGGTGTGCGGTCCAGCTCGCCCGCTCGCACCGCCTGGAGGAGAGCGGCGGCGCAGGCGAGCTCGTCCAGGGTAAGGGGGAACAGGCGCGCCCTGGGGGTGGCCTCCAGGCTGTGGCCGGCGCGCCCCGCCCGCTGCAGGAAGGCGGCGATGGAGGGGGTGACACCCACCTGGATCACCAGGTCCACCGGCCCGATATCGATCCCCAGCTCCAGGGAGGCCGTGGCCACCAGGGCGCGCAGCTCACCGGCCTTGAGGCGGCGCTCGGCGTCCAGGCGGCGGTCGCGGGCGAGGCTTCCGTGGTGGCTGGTCACCTGATCCGGGCCCAGCAGCTCGGCCAGGCGCGCCGCCAGCCGTTCGGCCAGCTTGCGGGTGTTGGCGAACACCAGGGTGGTGCGGTGCTCCTTGATCAGCTCGGCCATGCGCCCGTGGATCTCGGCCCAGGTCTCGTGGGAGCAGACCGCCCCCAGGGGCGAACCGGGGATCTCGATCCCCAGGTCCATGGGGCGGCCATGGCCCAGGTCCACCGTGGTGCAGCTCCGCCCGGCGCCCACGAGAAGGCGGGCGACCTCGTCCAGCGGCTTCTGGGTCGCCGACAGTCCGATGCGCTGCACCGGCTCCCCGGCCAGCGCTTCGAGGCGCTCCAGCGACAGCGCCAGGTGGGCGCCGCGCTTGTCGCCGGCCACCGCGTGGATCTCGTCCACCACGGCGGTGCGCACCCCGCGCAGCAGCTCCCTCCCGCCGGCGCTGGTGAGCAGGATGTAGAGGGACTCGGGGGTGGTGACCAGAATGTGGGGCGGACGCCGGCGCATGGCGGCCCGGGCCGCGGCCTGGGTGTCGCCTGACCGGACCAGCACGCGGATCTCGGGCAGGGACGGGTCCAGGCTTCGCATCTCGTCCAGGGGGCCGCGCAGGTTGATCTGGATGTCGTTGCCCAGCGCCTTGAGGGGGGAGACGTACAGCACCTGGGTGGCGTCGGGGAGCGCCTCTCCCTGGCAAAGCAGGCGGTCCAGGGCCGACAGGAACGCGGCCAGGGTCTTCCCCGAGCCGGTGGGCGCGGCGATGAGGGTGTGCTCCCCCGAGCGGATGCGGGGCCACCCCTGGCGCTGGGGCGGGCTGGGCGCGCCGAAGCGCCGGGTGAACCAGGCCTGGATCGCCGGGTGGAAGCCTGTCAGGGGCATGTGCGGCTCCAGGAGGAACGGGGATTATACCCCGGTGAGCCGGCGCCGGAGGGCCGGTGCCGCTGGTCCTTGACAGGGCGCGCGGCGGCTCCGTAGGCTGGGTCCGGAGGTGCCATGCGCCGCATCCCCCCATCACGGGTGGCGAGCTTTTCCCTGACGGCGCTGCTGCTGGCGGCCGCGCCGCTCCAGCCGGCCGGCGCCGCCGCCGGTCCGGGGCCCGGTCAGGCCGCCCGCTTCCTGCCGCCGGAGATGGCCGCCGGCTCCTACCTGGTGCGCCTCGAGCCTGGGACCGACCGCGCGGCGTTCCGGGCGGCGCTGCTGGCCATGGGCGGACGCGTCCACCACGAGTACGCCCTCACCCCCCAGCGCCTCAACGTGCGCCAGGTCTCGCCGGCCGCCGCCGCGGCCCTGCGCCGCCTGCCCGGCGTGGCCGGGGTGGCGCCCGATGCGGTGGTGCACGGCCTGCTGGCCGAGAGCGTTCCCCTGGTGGGGGCGCTGTTCACCGACTTCGACATGCGCAACACCGACGGTGGCCTGGGGATCCCCGTCTGCATGCTGGACACCGGCATCAACCGGTTCCACGTCATGTTCGACGACGACAACAACCCGGAGACCCCCACCAACAAGATCAGGGCGTGGAAGGACTGGATCAACGGCGAGACCGTTCCCTTCGACAACAACGGCCACGGCAGCCACATCGCCGGCGCCATCTGGGGGCGCCTGGGGCTCACCCTCAACGGCAAGCCGTTCCAGGGGCTGGCGCCCAAGGCGACCATCTATGTGGGCAAGGTGCTCAACAGCTCCGCCGCAGGCTTGGCCTCGGATGTGCAGGCCGGCATCGAGTGGTGCGCCGGAATGGCTCCCGACTCACCGGTGCCGCCGGCCCGGGTCATCAATCTCTCCCTGGGCTTCGGGGCGTTCACCCAGGTCTGTGACGCCACCGATCCCACCGGGCTGGCGGCCACAGCCAACGCCGCTGCCGCCGCCGGCGTCCTGGTGGTGGCCGCCGCGGGCAACGAGGCCAACCGCAACGCCGTGGTCTCCCCGGCGTGCGCCTCGGGGGTCATGTCGGTGTCCAGCATCCACGACGCGGACGTGGGACCCTTCAACTACGGTCTGTGCCAGGATCACTTCTCCGCTGCCGACGTGCCCCCCTGCTTCAGCAATCGCTGGGCCGGACTGGAGGTGGTGGCGCCAGGCTGCCTCATCGATTCGGCCAGCACCCTGTCCACGCTGGTGGTGGCCAACTGCGGCAGCAGCCAGGCGGCGGCCCACGTCTCGGGACTGGCGGCCCTGGTGCTCGGGGCCAACCGCACCTTCACCGGTCCCCAGGTGCGGCAGCGGATCACCGGGACCGCCCTGGACCTGGGCAAGCCCGGCCCGGACCGGGCCCACGGCCACGGCCGCATCCTGGCCGGGGCCGCCGTGAACGGCTGCTTCGCCTGGGAGACTCCCGAGACGTCGTGCAGCAACGGCTTCGACGATGACTGTGACGATCTGCCCGACTGCGCCGATCCCGACTGCTGCGCCGACGTGGCTTGCGCCAGCGGGGATGGCGACGGCGACGGCTTCGCCGGCTGCGACTGCGACGGGGCCAACGCCCAGGCGTGGCGCCCGGCGGGGCCGGTGGGCCCCCTCGCCCTGAGCCACGACGCCGGCACCGGCGTGACGTCGCTGGCCTGGACCCCGCCGGCGTCCCCCGGCGGCGCCGTGGTGACCTATGACGTGCTGCGTACGCCCAGCCCTGGCAACTTCTTCACGGCGGCCAGCTGCACGGTGACGGCGGGAACGGGCACCGTCGCCGGCGACTCGGACCTGCCGGCGGGGCCGGGACAGATCCTCTACTACGCGGTGCGGCCGGCCAGCGGCTGCCCGGGCCCGCCCCGGGGGCACATGGGGGCCGATTCGGACGGTGTGCACCGGGCTGGCCGGAGCTGCCCGTGAAGGACTAGGAAGGGGGCGGCACCGCGTCCAGGAGGGGGATGGCCACCACGCCGCCCGCCTGGTGGGCGCTGGCCCAGGCGCGGATGGCAGCGGCCGGCTGGGGCGGGCTGAAGAAGTGGCCCTGGGCCGAGTCGCAGCCCAGGCGCCGCAGCTCGCGCCAGACGGCCTCCCGCTCCACTCCCTCGGCCACCACCTCCAAACCCAGGCTGTGGGCCAGCTCGATGATGGAGCGCACGATGACCGCGTCGTCCCGGTCCCGGTCCATCTCCATGACGAAGGCCTTGTCGATCTTCAGCTCCCGCGCCGGCAGCCGCTTGAGGTAGCCCAGGGACGAGTAGCCGGTGCCGAAGTCGTCGATGGAGATGCTCACCCCCATGCGGTGCAGCCGGGTCACCACGTCCAGCGCGAGCCGGGGGTTGTCCATGATGACGCTCTCGGTGATCTCCAGGGCCAGGCACGTGGCGGGGAGCCCTTCCCGGGCCAGCATCCGGCGCAGGAGCCCGGGCAAGTCGCCCTCCTTGAGGTTGTGGACCGAGAGATTCACCGCCAGGGGGACGTCGAACCCCTCCCGGCGCCACGCGGCACACTGTCGCAGGGCGGCCTCCAGCACCCACTGGGTGAGGGGGCGGATCAGGCTCGTGGCCTCGGCCAGCCGGATGAACTCGTCGGGGGAGAGGGCGCCCTGGCGGGGATGATTCCAGCGCAGGAGGGCCTCCATGCCCACCACCTGCCCGGTGGCGCAGGAGATCTTGGGCTGGTAGCTGAGGCTGAGCTGATTCTCCTCGATGGCCGCCTTGAGATCCCCCATGAGGGTCAGGTTGCGGATGCTGTGGGAGTCCTTGCGGGCGTCGTAGACCGCGACCCCGGTCCGCTCCCGCTTGGCCACGTACATGGCCACGTCGGCCCGCTGGAGCAGGCTCACCGCATCGGCGCCGTGGTCCGGGAAGAGGGAGATGCCGATGCTCATGCCGATGTCCAGGGAGAGCTTCTCCAGCTGGAAGGGTTGGTCCAGGGCCGCCTGGAGCCGGCGGGCGGTGCCCAGGGCCTGGGAGGCGTCCGCCCCGGGGAGCAGGACGGCGAACTCGTCGCCGCCGATGCGGGCGATGGTGTCGCCGGCCCGCAGGACCTCCGCGAGCCGCCCGGCGATCTGCGTCAGGAGCAGGTCGCCCACGTGGTGCCCCAGGGTGTCGTTCACCTCCTTGAACAGGTTCAGATCGAGCACCATGAAGGCCAGGGGTACGCCGGAGGTGCGGGAGGCGGCCAGCGTCCGGTCCATGCGCTCCTGCAGCAGGAAGCGGTTGGGGAGGTCGGTGAGGGCGTCATGAGTGGCCTGGTGCTCAAGGGCGGCCTGCTGGGCCTGCTGCTGGGTCATGTCCCGGGCCATGACCAGGCGCAGGGGGCGGCCGCCGGCGCGCACCTCGCTCACCACCAGATCCAGCGGCACCCGGCTGCCGTCCATCCGCCGCCCCTGGCTCAGGCCCCCTCCAGTCCGCTCCAGGGGCCCGACCAGCTCGGTGACGGGCCGGCCCACCAGGGGCGCGCCATCCCGGCCGAACAGGTCCTCCGCCTGCTCGTTGGCCGACTCGATGCGGCCGTCGGCGTCCACGGTGAAGATGGCGTCGAAGCTGGTCTGCAGCATCTGGCGGATGAGGACCTCCTTGTGCCGGAGGCTGAGCCCCTGCAGGAGGAGCCGGACCGTCTGCTGGTCCAGGCGCTGGAGGAGGCCGGCGCCGTAGCAGCCCACGAGCATCAGCACCAGGGGCGAGACGTCGGCCACCAGGCCGGCCCGGGCCTGGAGCAGGAGCGAGCCGGCCGCCGCCGCCGCGCACAGCCCTCCGGTGGCGGCCATGCCGCCGCGCCATCCCAGACCCAGGATCCACGGCCCCACCGTCAGTCCGGCCAGCAGGGTGAGGGCGAGGGTCACCATGGCCGGGGGGCGGGCCAGGGCGCGCCCCTGCCAGAGGGACTCGAAGGCGAGCCCCTGGAGGAGAACGCCCGGCAAGGCGGCGTGGAGCGGGACCGCCACCTGGTCCCCCAGCTCCACCGAGGTGGCGCCGATGATCACCTTTCGCCCGGCCACATCCTCGGGATGGAAGTCGCCGCTGAGCACGTCCACGTAGGAGAGCCGGGGGATGGTGGCGGGGTCGATGCCGAAGTCCACCAGGAACGACCGGTGATCGTCATGGCCGCTCAGGGCGGCGGCCAGGGAGGGGGTCCAGTCGCCGCCTATGACATGGCCGGCCAGATAGCGCCGGATGAGCCCATCGCGGTCGGGCCGGATGTTGATGGAGGCCAGGGTGGCGGCGGTGGCCAGTGGAGGGAGGGGATGGGTGGCCACCAGCGGGACGCCGGTGGTCAGATGCGGGTCCCACTGGACGAAGACCGGCAGGACCGCTCGCCGCCCGGCGGCGGCCAGGGCGCGGGCCAGCTCGGCATCCTCCCCCTTCACCGAGCGGGAGCTGAAGTCGAGATCGAACGCCACCTGCTCCGCCCCGGCCTGGAGGAGGTTCTCCAGGACGGTGGCGTGATATCCCCGGGGCCAGGGCCAGGCATGCAGGCGGCGCAGGCTGCCCGGGTCGATGGCCACCACGACGAGATCGCTGCTGGCCGGCCGCTGCAGGAGACGGAAGCGGAGATCGGCCAGCCGGTTCTCGATCCCCCCGAGCGCACCGCTGCCATAGAGCGCGCCGCTCAGCGCGCCGGCGGCCAGCACGGTCAGGAGGCGGCGCATGGAGAGACTCAGCCCAGGGGCGGCAGGGTCGTCGGCTGCGGGGGCAGCGCCTGGCGGAGGTCCTCCTCGGTCTCCTTGATGAGGTCCTCGGTCTCCTCCTGGAGCGTGCGCTCCAGCTCCAGGCGCTCCTGATCGAGCTTCTCGCTCTCCAGGACACCCAGCTCGCGATCAGCGTCCAGGAGGCTCTCATCCTTGAAGAGCCGGGATCCCTCCAGGGAGGTCTCCTCGGTCTTCAACTCGGTGAGCTCCATCTCGGTGACGACCTCGCCGGTGCCCGGCCGCAGGATCGCGTCGGGGGTGGCGTCCATGTGGACCGCCTCTCCGGCGAAGACATCGCGGCTGCCGCCCGAGCTGAGGCCGGAGACCTCCACGATCCCCTCCGCCACCTCGACGGCGGCGCCGGCGGCGCTGACGGCGACGCGGAAGCGTGTTCCCTTCACGCCGGCCACCAGGTACGGGGTGATGACCTGGAAGCGCTCCCGGCGAGCCTTCTGCACCTCGTAGGTCGCCGAGCCCTCGCTCTGGAAGACACGGGTGGGTTGATCCGGCGCCGTGGGGGCGGGGAGGTCCAGGCGGGTGTTGGGGTCGACCACGATGAAGTGGCCGTTGGCGGTCAGGGTGGCGCGGCCGTCGACCCCGGTGCGCACCTGGCTCTCGGCGTGCACCACGGTCCCCCGGGTCATGGCCTGCCAGCCCAGGGACTCCAGGGCGGCAGGCAGCACCTCCACCCGCCCGGAGGAGGCGACCACGCGCCAGGCGGGGGCGGCACTGGTGGCGGCCAGGGCGGAGGAGCCGAGGGATGCGAAGGCCAGGACGGCGGCCAGCCTCCCCACGGACTTGGCAAGGTCTCTCATGTCACACCTCACTGCTTGTACTTCATCCCCACCATCGCCCAGGATCGGTCGTAGGCGAAGAGGGGATCAGGGTTGTCCACGGACTGGGTACCGGCCTCGGCCAGGAGGCTGAGGCGGCTGGTCATCTTGTGCTCGTAGCGGCCCAGGGCCCGGAGCAGGTCGCTGCCGCGCAGCTCGCCGTCGGGGTCGCTGGTGACGGTGGCCCGGTCGTAGGCCAGATCGCGCCGGGTGGCGAACAGGAGCCAGCGGCCGCGGTTCCCCGCCTCCCGGCTGAGCCATCCGAATGCGGCGCGATCCGCGTAGCTGTAGTAGCCAGCGAAGCGGTCGTTCCGATCGGTGGCGGCCAGGCCGAAACCGGCCCGCCAGCGCCGCGCGGGCTGCAGGGTCAGGGATGTCTGCCAGCCGCTGAAACGGTAGGAGGCTGGCTCGGGGGCGGATCCGCCGGAGGCGTCCCGGGCCGACCGCTCGTCGTAGTCCAGCTCGGTGTGGGTGTAGCTCACACTGAGCCGGGCGTCACCCGCCAAGGCGATCTCGGCGCCCGGGGTCACGGAGACGCGGCGGTTGTCCAGGGAGTCGAGCACCTGGCTGTCCCGGTAGTCCTCCCTGTAGTCCTCGTGCTGCAGGTGGCTCCGTCCAAACAGCGCCAGCCGCGGGCCCAGGGTCCAGCGCAGGTCCAGGTAGGCGCCGGTGGCGTCGGCGTCAAGGCGCTCGCCGATGGCACGGGTCAGCGGCGGGTTGGCATTGGGATCCTCGGTGATCACGTACGGCCCGCCGGTGGCCCGGTCGGTGAAGGTGAGCCGGCGCCCCTCGTAGGTGGCGCCCGCGTCCACCTGCAGCCGGTGCCGCTGGCCGC
>JBFGDW010000049.1:0-14970 GCA_041580435.1 Candidatus Polarisedimenticolia bacterium
CCGGCCTCGCGGCCGGCCAGTGCGATCCGCTGGGGAAGCGGCAGCCCGGACGGCTTGAGCAGGACACGGAAGGCAGGGTCCTGGAACAGGACGGCCAGGTCGTCCGGCTCGCTGGCGGGCAGGCTGGCGATGGCGATCCGGTCGCCGGTCTGGACCGGCACCCCGGGCCGCGCCGGCGGCTTCCCGTTGACGCGCAGGCGGTCCGCCTCCAGCAGGAGACGCACCTTGGCCCGGGTCATGCCGGGCAGGTGCCGCAGCAGGAGCCGGTCCATGGGCAGGCCGGACTCACCGGCCCCCACGACGAGTGAGGAAGCGCGCGCCGCCATGAAGGACGATTATAGCGGACGGCGCCGCCGCAGCGGGACGGGCTCAGGCTGGGTCCCGGGCCCCCCTGGGACTCTTCAGGCGCACCAGGAGGCGCAGCCGGCGCAGCTCCAGGGCAGCCCAGGCATCGTCGGGGGCGTAGACGGCCGCCGCCTCGGCGATGTGGAACGCCTGGTAGATCCGGCCGCTGGCCTCGGCCACCCGCACCAGGGCCAGACAGAGGGGGAGGGACTCCGGCAGCAGGCCACGCGCCGCCATGAGGCGCCGGCGCACCGGCTCCAGCTCCATGCGGTGCCGCGCGGCCATGAACCCGGCCCGGGCGTTGGTGACTGGATCCACGTCGAGCCGGTCCAGGGCCACCTCGTAGGCCTTCAGGGCCAGGTCGGTGTGGCCGGACGCCTCCAGCTCCAGCGCCGCCTCGTGGGCCAGCCCACGCGCCCGCGCCGGGTCCACCACCGTGGCGAGACGGGGCGCCAGGCCCGCCAGCCGAGCCTGGGCGGCGGCCCGGTCGGGGAGTGTCACGGGTGGAGGAGCCGCGCCAGCGGCGGTCGCGTCGCCGCGCAGCAGGCCGCGCAAGGTGGCGGCCCCCTCCCTGTCGCCCCACTCCAGCAAGCGCTCCAGGCTGGCCTGGATCTCGGCCTGCGACGGCTCCACCGGCAGGCGCTCGGCCAGGTGGCGCCGCGCCACGATCTGGAGCTGCTCCACCAGCCAGGCGCGCTCCACCTGCCCCGACCGTCGGGTGGCCTCCTTCCCCTCGGGTCCCAGCAGGACGACCCCGGGGATGCGGGTGGCGGCGAGGCTCCGGGCGACGGCGAGCCCGGCGGGGTCGTCCAGCGACAGGCGCACGCGGACGAAGGGCTCGGTGAGCGGCGCGATGCGCGGATCGCCGGTGAGCAGCGTCTCCAGATGGTCGCACGGCACGCAGGCGGCCCGCCGCACCAGGACGAGCACCGGGCGATCGGTGCGGGCGGCCAGGGCCCGGGCGGCGGCAAGGTCGGGGCCCGCCCAGCCGGGCAGGGAGGAACCGTCGCTGGACGCCGGTGCTGGCACGGGGGCGCCGGCGGCGAGCAGCAGGAATCCCAGCAAGGGGACGGCGGCGGAGCGGCTCATGGCCCGAATATACCGGGAGGCTGGTGCGCGGGCAACGCGCCGGTCAGTCGGCCAGGGCGCTTCCGGCCCGCTCCAGGTACGGCTCCCCTTCGCTGCGGGTGCGAGCGCGGAACGCCTCCAGCAGCCGGCGGAAGATGGGGCCGGGCTGGCCATCGCCCACGGGCCGCTCGTCGAAGCTCACCACCGGGATCAGCTCGGCGCCGGTGCCGGTGAGGAACAGCTCGTCGGCCACGGCCAGGTCGTGGGTGATGAGGCCCGTCTCCCGGCAGGGGATCCCCATGTCGGCCGCCAGCTCCAGCACCACTCCCCGGGTGACCCCCACCAGGAGGCCGAAGTGAGGCGCCGGGGTCAGCAGCTCGCCGCTCTTCACCACGAAGATGTTGTCGGCGGTGGCCTCGGTGACGTAGCCGGCCCCGTCCAGCATGACTCCCTCGTCGGCGCCTAGCCGGTTCGCCTCCATCTTGCCCAGGATGTTGTTGAGATAGTTGAGGCTCTTGATCTGGGCGGGGAGGGCATCGGGCCGGTTGCGCCGGGTGGGCACCGTCACCACCTTCAGCCCCCGCTCGTACTTCTCCTGGGGATAGAGCTGGATGCCGCCGGCGATGATGTAGGTGCAGGCGCCCGCAGTGCACTTCCTGGGATCGATCCCCAGGTCGCCGGTGCCGCGGGAGACGATGAGGCGGATGTAGAGGTTCTCCTCGCCGGTGCGGCGGCAGGTCTCCTTCACCAGATCCTTGAGCTCGGAGGGCGGCATGGGGATGGTCAGGTGGATGCCGCGGGCCGACTCGTAGAGCCGCGCCAGGTGCTCATCCAGCCTGAAGATGCGTCCGGCGTAGGCCCGGATCCCCTCGAAGATGCCGTCACCGTAGAGGAAGCCGTGATCGTAAAGGGAGACCGTGGCGTCTTCGCGTCGGCTCACGAAGCGCCCGTTCAGGTAGATGCTGAGGCCCATGGGGCCAGTCTACCGGCGGCCTCCCGGCGGCGTCAAGCGAGAGGGCCGTTCCACCGGGGTCCAGCGCAGGTTGAACAGGCACAGGGGGGCCCCGCGAGCCGAGCAGTTCCCCTCGCTGACGCGCACGTCGGTGCCGCCGCACATCTCCACCACCTGGTGGTAGAACCCCGCCGCCACCAGGCAGTTGGTGCGGCTGGAACCAGGAACGTAGGTGGCGCGGATGACGCACTGGCCGGGGCTGAGGCTGGTGACCTGCATGGAGCCGGCGTCGTAGAGGGTCCGGTGGAGCACCGCCAGACGCCTCAGGAGGGCCGATGGCCCGTCCTTGAGGAAGACGCGGTAGGTGCCCGAGAGCGCCCGGCGGGCCGAATCGACGCCCACCTGCCGGCAGAGGTCCAGGTCCCCGCCGGCGAAGAGATCGCACAGGGCGCGGTCCAGGCGGTTGTAGAGGTCGAAGGGGTACCAGGCCGACGACAGGATGCGCGGCCTGAGAGCCTGGGCGTCCTGGGCGGGCAGGGTCGTCAGCAGTCGCTCCCAGGCTTCCTCCCCGTAACGCTCGGTGACGAACGCCTGGCGGTTGAGCAGGCTGCTTCCCTTGACGTTGGACACGGGCTTCCCCCGGGCCCCGGGCGCCGGGGTCCCCGTGGAAAGTTAGGCGGTGGCGCCGGGCCAGGCAAGGCGCGGTGGGATAGAATGCCCAGGTGGCCAGCCAGCGGATCGGGTGGGACGCCTACTTCATGAACATCGCCCGCCAGGCGGCGACGCGGTCCACGTGCGACCGCAAGCACGTGGGGGCAGTCATCGTCCGGGATCGGACCATCCTGTCCACGGGCTACAACGGCAGCATCCGGGGGATGCCCCACTGTGACGACCGGGGCCACCTCATGGAGGGAGGACACTGCGTGGCCACCATCCACGCCGAGGCCAACGCCATCCTCCAGGCGGCCAAGAACGGTGTCAACATCGACCGGGCCGAGATCTACACCACCGCATCCCCCTGCTGGAATTGCTTCAAAATGATGGCAAACGCCGGGATCCGGCGTATCTACTACGGAGAGTTCTACCGGGACAGGCGAAGCCTCGAGATCGCCCATGAGGTGGGGATCGAGTTGATCCCGCTCATCGCCGGAGACACCCCCCAGGCGGAGACAGCCGCCGGAGGAGAGACCCCATGAAAGTATCCCAACTGGCCCGGCGCGGGCTGGCCGTCCTGCTGGCGGTGGCCCCGGCCCTCACCGTGATCCCCGCCCAGACCGATGACCTCACCGATGGCCGTACCGAGGCGGGGCGCACGGCGGGCGTTCCGGTGAAGTCCGTGAAGACGGCCGACGACCCCAGCATCCCCCGGGCCGGCCAGCTCACCCCTGACACCGACTCGAGGCTGTTCGTGGAGTCATTCCTCAGGGCCCTGTTCACCGATGACGTGGCCGCGGTGTATGACACCTACACCCACAGCCAGTTCCAGGCCGAGGTGACCCGGGCCACCTTCAAGACCGAGGTCAAGCGCATGCGGCAGGCCCTGGGCAAGCTGGACCGGCTGGCGGTGCGCTACCTGCGGGACGAGGTGGCCCGGTATGACGGCGCCGACGGCGGCTGGGCCACCTACGTGATGGTCACGGAGCGCGATCCCCGCGTGAACGTGCGTGTGGACTTCCGGCGCTCGGGGGACGGCTTCTGGCGCGTCTACGGTTACGCCCTGGAGTCAGCCCAGATGGAGCGTCTGGCCCGGGCACGGCAGGCGGCCGAGGCCGCGGGGGGCGACGAGCCCGAGCCGGAGGAGCCCGCCCCCGCTCCCTGATCAGGGCTCGCGAGGAGCTGGGGCTCCCGGACCGTCGGGTCAGTGCCGGAAGTGGCGCACGCCCGTGAAGACCAGCGCCATGTCCGCCTCGTCGGCGGCGGCAATGACCTCGGCGTCCCGGATGGAGCCCCCGGGCTGCACGATGGCGGTGACCCCGGCCTCGGCCGCGGCGTCCACGGCGTCCCGGAACGGGAAGAACGCATCCGAGGCCAGGGCGCTGCCCTGAAGGGGCGTGCGGGCCTTGAAGGCGCCGATCCGGGCGGCGTCCACCCGGCTCATCTGGCCGGCGCCGATCCCCAGGGTGCGGTCAGGCGCCGCGTAGACGATGGCATTGCTGCGGACGTGGCGGGCCACCTTCCAGCCGAAGGCCATGGCCGCCTGCTCCCGTGACGTCGGGGTGCGCCGGCTGACCACCTTCCACCCGGCGCCGGCCGGCTCCCGGTCGAAGTCCTGCAGCAGCAGCCCTCCGGTGATGCGCCGGAAGTCCAGCGTGGGGGCTCCGTCGCCGGGGGCCGCGCCCTGGCTGTCCAGCAGGCGCAGGTTCCTCTTGGCCGCAAGCACGGTGCGGGCCTCATCGGTGTAGCCCGGCGCGACGATCGCCTCCAGGAAGGTGGAGACCATCTCCCGGGCCGTCTCCCCGTCCACGGGTCGGTTGACCGCCACGATGCCGCCGAAGGCCGAGAGGGGGTCCGCCTCCCGGGCATGGACGTAGGAGGTGGCCAGGGCGGGGGCGGTGGCGACCCCGCAGGGGTTGTTGTGCTTGACCACCACCGCCACCGGCTCTTCGAACTCACCGGCCAGGAGCCAGGCCGCGTCCAGATCCAGGTAATTGTTGAACGAGAGCTCCTTCCCCTGCAGGACGCGGGCAGCGACGACGCTGGCCGGCGCCGGCGCCGGCTCGCGGTAGAGGGCGGCGCGCTGGTGCGGGTTCTCCCCGTAGCGAAGGGTGGCGTGGCGCTGGAAGAACGGCTGGAACGTGGCGGGCCAGTGGGTCCCATCCTCGGCTGTGCCAGACAGGAAGGCGGCGACCTGGGCGTCGTAGGCCGCGCAGTGGGCGAAGGCCCGCGCGGCGAGGCGCTGCCGGGTGTCGGCCGTGGTGTCGCCGCTGGCCTCGATCTCAGCCAGGACCGGAGCATAGTCCTCCGGGTCCACCAGCACCGTCACAGCCTGGTGGTTCTTGGCGGCGGCCCGGACCATGGAGGGACCGCCGATGTCGATCATCTCCACGATCTCCTCGCGGCGGGCGTCGGGGCGGGCGGCGGTGTCGGCGAAGGGGTAGAGGTTGACGGCCACCAGGTCGATGGGCACCATGCCGTGGGCCGAGGCCGCCTCCCGGTGGGACGCCTCGTCCCGGCGGAAGAGGATGGCGCCGTGGACCAGGGGATGGAGGGTCTTGACCCGTCCGCCGAGCATCTCGGGGAAGCCGGTGATCTCCTCCACGGGGGTCACCGGGATCCCCTCCTGGGCCAGATGGCGGGCGGTGCCGCCGGTGCTGATGATCTCGAACCCACCCTTGGCCAGCCGCCGGCACAGATCGGCGATCCCGTCCTTGCGGAAGACGCTCACCAGGGCCCGGCGCCGGGCGGGGCGGGTCACGGGTCCTCCCGGGTGGCCAGATCCGCCGCGCCACCGGGCGGGCCGTCCAGAGGGTAGGGAAGCCCGCCCAGATCGCCGTGGGCCCGGCGCCAGGCATGGAGCCAGGCCCGCGCCGTGTCGGTGACGGTGCGTGAGAAGGAGAGCGAGGCGACGCCGAAGGGGACGGAGCGCTCGTCGAAGAGGGCTGGGTCGGGGGTGGCGTCGAAGCGGCGGTACGCGCCGATGAGGTCATCCACGTACGAGCGGGAGCGGTCGGCCAGACGACGTCCGAAGGCCGGCAGGTCCCCCTGCTCCAGCAGCGGGTGGGTGTACCCCTCGAAGACCACTCGCAGCTTGGGCAGCCGCTCGTCCAGGTAGCGGGCGAAGCGTCTCTGGTAGGCGGCGGCTGCTGTGTCTCCCGGGGCGGTCCGGAAGGGGTTGGACAGGTCGGCCACCAGGTGGGCGGCGACGCCCATCTCGCGGGCGACTTCCTTCATGGGGGCGTGCCCGTCCAGCAGGGCGGAGATCCGGGCCAGGCTCACGGCCAGGCGGTCCGCCGAGCCGTCGGCCTGGAGCGGCCCCTGGGCATGCCCCTCGCGGGCGGCCCGCCGGGCGCCTTCGGCCACCGCGCGCTGATGCCGCTCCAGGATCCGCCGGAGGGAGGCGGGCATGAGCCGGGTGGACAGCTCCAGCGCCCTGGCCTGGACGCCTTCCGGCCAGCCGCAGGGCGGATCCCAGGCCTCCGGGGCGCCGGCTTCAGGCCGCGGGGCCGGGGTAGGGGCGCCCATGGCGGTGGCGCCGGACAGGCCGGCGGCGAGAAGCGCCGCGGCGAGGGTTGCCCCGCTGCGGCCCCTCACCGGCGGGGTGTGGGGGAGTCGCTCCCCCGGGATGGAGGCTTCCCCTCGTCGGCCGGCGGCGCCTCGGGGGCGGGGCTCTCTGCCTGCGCGGCGGCCTCCTGCGCCGCGCGCCGGCGCCGCTCGCGCCGCGACTCCTTCTGCATCTTGAGGGTACCCAGGATCGGCTTGCCCTCCACCTGGGCCCCGCCGGATGCGGTGCTGGCACTGCTGGTGGCGGGGCTGGCCGGAGGAGGTGCAGGGGCGGCGTCGGGCACGGCGGGGGGCGCCTGCCTGGGACGGCGGCGGCGCTCCTGGGTGTCCGGGCCGCTGGCCTGCGTGGCGGGAGGGGCTGCGGGCTGAGGCGCGGCGGCGGCCTGTGGCGCTGAGGCCGGCTCGGGAGGCGGCGCTGGGGCCGGCGCCGGGGGTGGCGCCGTGGCCGGCGTCCCCCTGGCCGGAGCGGGGGCCGGGCTGGCGGCCGGACTGGCCGTCACCGGCGCGGTCCCCTGACGGGGCTGCTCCAGCGGCAGGGTGGAAGCGCCCACCTCCTCGCGGTAGCGCATGAGACGGATGACCACCAGGTGCTCGTTGTTGACCACCTGCGGGTTCACCGCCGGGTCCAGCAGCGATGGGTCGTAAGTCACCGCGGTCTTGTAGGACTCCAGAGCATCCTCGTAGCGGCCCGTGCGATCCAGGACCACCCCCAGGTTGTAGTGGGCCAGCGCGGCCCGGGGCTGGATCTTGATGGCCCGCCGGAAGGCACTCTCGGCCTGGCCGGTCTGGCCCATCCTGTTGTAGACCGTTCCCAGGTTGGTCCAGGTGACATAGAGCTTCTCGTCCTCGCTCAGGGCAGCCCGGTAGGCGCGCACCGCAAGGTCCTCCCAGCCGCGCTGGGCGTACACGTTGCCCAGGTCGGTGAGGCGGCCCGTGTCGCCGGGATGGGCCTGGACCTGCTCCCAGGCCGTGGCCACGTCCGGGTGCTGGGCAAGGGCGTCCTCTCCCGGCGCCAGGCGCGCGAGGCTGTCTGCGGCGCTGGCTGGCGGCGTAAAGGTGGCGGCCACCGCCACCAGGGGCAGCGCCGTGATGAGAACCCGGAAACGAGGCATCAGGCCTCGGATCTTAGTTTTAGGAGCGGACGGTTGTCAACGAGCACGAGCCGGAACTGGACGGTGTCGGCGCCGGTGCGCTCCTGGTACCTCAGCATGCGGGAGCGGACCTGATCATAGAAGCGCTCGTAGCTCAGGGCGCCGGGACGCGGCTGGCCGCCGTGGGCGGCGGACAGGTAGCTGCGATAAAGATCGCGAAAGCCGGTGCTGTCGGGACCGGCATCCCGGAGGTTCAGGGAGGTGCGGAACACCTCGTGCTCGGGCGGAGGCCGCTGACCGTCGTCCTCGCCCTCCCGGCGCTGCAGGATCGAGGGGCGGCCCTCCTCGATGTTGCGCACGTTGCGGTTCCACATCTCGGTCAGGACGTGGAACCGGGAGACGAGGCTGTTGAAGCGGAACTGCTCCGCGGTCCGCCGGCCGCTCCCATTGGCTGTCTGGCGCCGGATGATGGCCTCGAGGCCGGACTGGAGCTCGTAGGGAGGGCGATCCAGCGCGCCGGTGAAATAGCGGTTGAACTCGATCTTGAGGGCCTTGAGCCCCTCGTCGAGCTTGAGCATGTCGGATTCGAAGTCGGTCACGGGCCTGCCCGGGCGAGGAAGGTTGGGACACTCGACAGGTCCAATCTAGGTCCCAGGCCACGGGGAATCAAAGCCGTGGCTGTGGACGGGCCGGGGCCGGCGTGGTTCAATCGGCTGATGAGCGGCGAGGCCTCCCTGCTGCGACTCCTGCCGGCCGTGGACCGACTCCTGGCCAGCGCCGAGCTGGCCGCCGCCTCGCGCCGCCACGGCCACGCCCTGGTGGTGGAGGCGGCGCGGCGGCGGCTGGAGGAGCTGCGCGGATCGGTGCTGGCGGGTGATCTGGACGCCGGCGGGGTGGCGGCGGCGGTCCAGGGGCTCCCCGGCCTGCTGGCGGGCGAGCTGGATGCCCAGGCGGCCGACCCCTACCGGCGGGTCATCAATGCCGCGGGCATCCTGGTCCACACCAACCTGGGGCGCGCCCCCCTGCCGGAGCGGGCGGCGGCCGCCGCGGGGCGGGCGGCCCGCCATGCCGTGGCGCTGGAGTACGAGCTGGAGACCGGCCGTCGCGGATCCCGGAGCGGGCCGGTGCGGGAGGAGCTGGAGCGCCTCTTTCCAGGCGCCACCGGCCTGTCGGTCACCAACAACGCCGCGGCCGTCCTGCTGGCCCTGAACACCTTCGCCGCGGGGCGGGAGGTCATCCTCAGCCGCGGCGAGCTGGTGGAGATCGGCGGCTCATTCCGTGTGCCCGAGATCCTGGAGCGGAGCGGCGCGCGCCTGCGGGAGGTGGGAACCACCAACCGGACGCGCCTCGCCGACTACGAGGGCGCGCTGGGCCCGGAAACCGGCGCCATCCTCCGCGTCCACCCGTCCAACTTCCACCAGGTGGGCTTCACCGAGAGCGCCGCGGGCGGGGACCTGGCCCGTCTCGCCCGGCGCGCCGGGGTCCCCTTCATCGTCGACCAGGGCAGCGGCAACCTCCACGACCTTGCCCCCTACGGCGTAATTGACGAGCCCACGGTGGCGGAGGTGCTGGAGGAGGGGGCCGACGTGGTGACCTTCAGCGGCGACAAGCTCCTGGGCGGGCCCCAGGCGGGGATCCTGGTGGGCCGGCGCGAGGCGGTGGAGCGGCTGGCCGCCAACCCCCTCGCCCGGGCCCTGCGCCCCGACAAGCTGATCCTGGCGGCGCTGGTGGCCACCCTGCGCTGCCACCTTGAGGGGAAGGCGTTCGTGGAGATCCCCGTCCTGCGCCGCCTGGCCACTCCGCTCGCCGAGCTGGAGGGGCGGGCCAGAGGGCTGCTAGGCCGGCTGCGCGACGCCGGGGTGGAGGCGGCGCGACTGGCGGTGGTGCCCGGGACGACCCGCACCGGGGGCGGCTCCTCCCCGTCGGGGGAGATCCCCACGGCGCTTCTGTCGATGAGTCCGCCTCCCGGGGGAGCGGGGGAGGAGACGCTGGCGGCGCGGCTTCGGGCTGGCTCGCCGGCGGTGGTGGGTCGGCTGGCAGGGGGACGGCTGCTCCTGGACCTGCGCACGGTGGATCCCGAAGAGGATGAACGGCTGGCCCAGGCGCTCCTGGCGGTCCTCAGACGTTGAAGCGGAAGTTGATGACGTCGCCGTCGGCGACGACGTACTCCTTCCCCTCCAGGCGCAGCAGCCCCTTGTCGCGAACGGCCGCCTGGGTCCGCAGCTCCAGGATGTCCTCGGCCCGCATCACCTCGGCCCGGATGAAACCCTTCTCGATGTCCGAGTGGATGGCCCCGGCGGCGCGCCGGGCGGGTGTGCCCCTGGGGATGGACCAGGCCCGGCACTCGTCGTCGCCCACGGTGAAGAAGGAGATCAGGCCCACCAGGGCGTAGGACGCCTGGATGACCCGCGGGCGGCAGGGCTGGGGTATGCCCAGATCGGCCTGGAAGGCCGCCGCGTCCTCGGGTGAGAGCTGGGCGATCTCCTGCTCGATGCGCGCCGAAAGGGGCAAAAGGGCCGTGCGCGGCCGGTCCTGGATCTCCTCCAGGCCGAAGTGGGAGACAAAATCCGAGATGCGGGGCGCGTCCGCCTCGGCCAGGTTGATGACGTGGAGGATCGGCTTGGCGCTGAGGAAGGCGAAACCCCGCAGCAGGCGCGCGTCCTCCTCTGCCCCTTCCAGGTCGCGCAGGGGGCGGCCGGCCTCCAGGGCCGCCAGGGCCTTCTCCAGCATCTCCAGCTCCCGCTTCTCCTCGGCCCGGCCGGTCTTGGAGATGGAGGCGCGCAGCTTCAGGACCCGCTTGTCGGCGATGTCATGGTCGGCCAGGACCAGGGCGGTCTCCATGGTGGCGATGTCCCGGGCCGGGTCGATGGGCCCCTCGGCGTGGGGCACGGCGTCATCGGCGAAGGCCCGGACCACGTGCAGGAGGGCCGCGGCGTTGCGCACCTCGGTGAGGGCCAGCCCCGAGTCAGCCTCGTCCCGGCGCAGGCCGGCCAGGTCCACGTATTCGATGGTGGCCGGCGTGGTCTTGCGCGGGGAGTAGAGGGCGCTGAGGCGGTCGAGCCGCTGGTCGGGGACGCGCGCGATCCCGACGCGGCTCTCTGCCCGGCCACCGCCGAAGCGGGCGGACTCGCCCTGCGTGTCGGTGAGGATGCTGAACAGTGTGGTCTTCCCCACGGCGGGGAAGCCCACCAAACCCATCTTCATGGCTGCCTCCCGGGCGTGGGATAAAGCACTTTATCGGCGCCGCCGGCGCACCGTCAACCGCGTCCGTCCTTGACCGGGTGAGGCGACCACCGTATAGAAAGTTGACACTCCCTGCGGAAACGCAGAGCCGGCGCGGCTTTCCGCCCGGGCCGCGCCGGCGGCTCTGGCCGCAGGGGACTGGCCAACTGGATCCCGGGAGGAACTGATGAAGAATGCCATTGTCGCCCTTGCCCTGCTGGCGCCCGTCCTGGCCGGCGCGCAGGAGCCGAGGAAGTACACCAACGCCGATCTGAGCGTCCCGCCCAAGAAGGACGCCTACACCAATGCCGACCTGCGCCGCCTGCCCCCGCTGCCGGTCCAGTCGGCGCCCGCCGCCGCGCCGGCGGCCCTTCCCCCGGCCCCCCGGGACCTGGCCGCCGAGGTCCGCGCCCAGCGCCTGGCCAACCTGTCCCTGGAGCGGGACATGATCGAGGCTGAGATGGACTACTGGCAGGGAGTGATCAAGGCCGCCCACTCCGGGGCCGGCGGCATCAATGACTACCCGCGCATCGGCTCGGACACCTCCGAGGCCCGCGAGCGCCTGGCGGCGTTGAAGCGCGCCCTGTACCTGGTCAACGAGGAGATGGTCCGACTGCCCTGAGACGCGGCCATCTCGGCTCGGGGCGGTTCCCGGCGCCGCAGCCCCCGGCTGCGGAGCGGGGACCGCACCGGGCCATTTCCCCGGTTTCCCCTCGCCACCGGCCAGTGGTAGAGTAACCCTCTTCTCTGAAGAGGGAGTCCGTCTTGGACATCGAAGGGGTGGTGCTCAAGCCGCTGGTCGTGCATCCCGATGAGCGCGGCCGCCTCATGGAGATCCTGCGGAGCGATGATCCGCTCTTCCGTCAGTTCGGCCAGGTCTACGTCACCACCGTCTACCCGGGCGTGGTCAAGGGGTGGCACTACCACAAGCGCCAGTGGGACCATTTCGCCGTGGTCCAGGGAACGGTGAAGATGGCCCTGTTCGACCTGCGGCCCGAATCGGCCACCCGGGGCGCCCTCATGGAGCTGTTCCCCGGCGCCCACAACCCCCTCCTGGTGGCCATCCCCCCCCTGGTGGCCCACGGCTTCAAGGGAGTTGGGACGGCCGAGGCCGTGGTGGTCAACGTGCCGACGCTTCCCTACGACGCCGCCTCCCCCGACGAGCACCGCATCGATCCCGACAGCGGCGAGATCCCCTACGACTGGTCTCTCAGGCACAGGTGATGGCGTGAAGGTCCTGGTCACCGGCGGTGCCGGGTTCATCGGCTCCAACTTCATCCGGCACCTGCTGGCCCGGCACCCCTCCCTCAGCGTGGTCAACCTGGACCTGCTCACCTATGCCGGCCAGGAGTCCACAGTGTCGGATCTGGACGGCCATCCCCGCTATCGCTTCGTCCAGGGCGACGTCACCGACAAGCGGGAGGTGGAGCGGCTGGTGTCCGAGGGGTTCTCGGCCATCGTCCACTTCGCCGCCGAATCCCACGTGGACCGGAGCATCGCCGGGCCGGATCCCTTCATCCAGACCAACATCATCGGCACCCACTGCCTGGTGGAGGCTGCCCGCCGGGCCCGTGTCCAGCGGTTCATCCAGATCTCCAGCGACGAGGTCTACGGCTCCATTCCCGAGGGGGAGAGCGCCGGGCCCGGCTCGCGCCTTGACCCGTCCAACCCCTATGCCGCCAGCAAGGCCGCGGCCGACCTCCTGGTGGCAGCGGCGGTGCGCACCTACGGCTTCCCGGCGATCATCACCCGCTGCACCAACAACTACGGCCCGTGGCAGCACCCGGAGAAGTTCATCCCGGTGCTCATCACCCGCGCCATGGCCGGCGGATCCCTGCCGCTGTATGGCGACGGCCGCCAGGTGCGGGACTGGATCCACGTGGAGGACCACTGCCGCGCGCTGGCCGCCATCCTCCTGTCGGGCATCCCCGGGAGGGTCTACACCATCGCCGGCCGCAACAGCCTGCGCAACATCGACCTGGCGCGGCGCGTGCTGAAGCTGGCGGGCGGCACCAACTCCCGCATCGCCCATGTGGAGGATCGGCCGGGACACGACCGCCGCTACGACCTGGATGACGCCGCCACGCGCCGGGAGCTGGACTGGCGGCCGTCGGTTCCCCTGGACGCCGGACTGGAGCAGACCGTGGCCTGGTACAGGGAGAACCGGTGGTGGTGGGAGCCGATTACCAAATCGGAATCGATCCCCTTCCAGGCCCGCGTGGGATCTCCTTGACCCATCTCCCTTCCCGGCGTATCTGAATCGCCGGGGTGTGCTCCGCCCGAAGGGAGGGGAATCATGGCGATACGGGAGCGGCGACGCGCCGCCCGTACCCTGCAGCGGTTTCTCGTGCGGTTCGAGGACGCAGGAGAGATGCGGATGGCCTTCACCGAGAACGTCTCGGGGGCCGGCCTCTTCCTGAAGACCCGCTACCCCCCACCCCCCGGGGCCGACGTCCGGATGCTGGTGCGCACGGCCCATGGCAGCCGGGCGGTGCGCGGCACGGTGGTCTGGGCGCGCCTCAACCTGGCCGCGCCCGCCGAGCCGGGCCAGGGATCGGGCGCGGGAATCCGCCTGTCGCAGCCGGGTGTATCGCTCCCGGGCATCTGATCCGATCTCCGGCGCCTTGACCCCGGCGTGAAGCGGCTCGTATGCTGGCGGGCCCGGAGGGGCTTCATTGACACGAATCACCCAGCGTGACCCCCTGCCCGTGCGGGGGGCGGCCAAACTGATGGCGGGGCTGCTGTGTGCCGGCCTGCTGGTGGCCTGCGGCGAGGGAGTCGGCGACGGGTCCCCTTCGCCCGGGGGCGAGGCCGGCGCCCCGGCGCCGGCGGGGCGGCCGGGAGCGGCGCGTCCTCTCAGCCCGCACGAGATGGAGATCTTGCAGCAGTCCGCCGAGGCCGGAGTGGCCGCCCTCAAGGCCGGCCGTCACGCCCAGGCGGCGCTGGAGCTGAGCAAGGCGGTGGGAGTGCAGCCCGACAACCCCCAGCTGCTGCGCATGTTGGGCAATGCCCACGCCCACAACAACGACCTGGACCTGGCCAAGCGGACCCTGGAGGCATCCATCCGCATCGACCCAACCATCCCGGGCACCCACTACGAGCTGGCCCAGGTGGCGCTGGCCCGCGGCGAGCTGGATCTGGCGGCCCAGGCGGCACGCCAGACCACCGTCCTGGACCCGGGCAGTCCCCGGGCCAAGGAGCTCCTGGGTGTGATCCTCTACCGCCGCGGCGAGGTGGAGCCGGCCATGGCCCTGCTGGAGCCGGTGGTCAGCGCCGATGCCAGCCGTCTGGACGCGCTGCAGACCATGGGTCTCTGCTATCTGGCGGTGGAGCGCTACGAGGACGCGCGGGACACGTTCCGCTCGGTGGTCGCTCGCGATCCCACCCACGCCGAGGGATGGTTCAACCTGGGCAAGGTTCTGGCCATCCTGGGGGACGAGACCGGCGCCGAGGAGGCCAGTGCCCGCTTCCTGCAGCTGAGGCCGGACGGGGTGCCCCCGGCGGGAGCGGAGGCGGACGCGGCCGGCCCGCCGGGCGTGGGCGGTCCAGCGTCTTGATGGGCCGTGGCCGTCTCGGGCGCCTCGCAGGCGCCTGCCTCGTTGCCGCCACCCTGTGGGCCACCCTGGCCTCTCCCCCGGCGCAACGGCCTGGCGCCGGCCCCCAGGCCGTGCCCGGCCAGGCCGCCGGGGCCCCGCCCGCCATCCGCTTCGCCGACGCCACCGCCGGTAGCGGCCTTCAGTTCGTCCACTTCAGCGGCCGCTCCGGGAAGCGCTACCTGGTGGAGACCATGGGCTCGGGGGTGTGCCTCCTGGATTACGACGCCGACGGGAAGCTCGACGTCTATCTGGTGCAGGGGGCGCCCACTCCCGGCTCGCCCCGCCCGCAGCCTCCGCCCGCCAACGCCCTGTTCCGCAACCTGGGGGGCGGACGCTTCACCGACGTCACCGCCGCCGCCGGGGTGGGCGACACGGGCCAGGGCCAGGGTTGCGCCGCCGCCGACGTGGACGGCGATGGTGACGTGGACCTGTACGTGGCCAACTTCGGGCCCAATGTGCTGTACCGCAACGACGG
>JBFGDW010000050.1:0-14936 GCA_041580435.1 Candidatus Polarisedimenticolia bacterium
GCGAGAAGGAGAACGTCCACTTCCTCCGCCTCCAGTTCACAGACATCCTTGGCTCGGTGAAGAACGTGGAGGTGCCGCGGCCCCAGTTCGCCAAGGCGGTGGACGGGCAGGTCATGTTCGACGGCTCCTCCATCGAGGGGTTCGTCCGCATCGAGGAGTCGGACATGCTCCTGGTGCCCGACCTGAGCACGTTCCGGATCTTCCCCTGGAGCCGGGCCGAGGGGAAGGTGGCGCGGTTGATCTGCGACATTCACCGCCCCAACGGCGATGCCTTCGTGGGCTGCCCGCGCCTCACCCTCAAGCGGGCCACGGAGAAGGCCAAGAAGCTGGGTTACATCCTCATGGCCGGCCCGGAGGCCGAGTTCTTCATCTTCAACCGCGACGCCGACGGCAACCCCACCCTCAACACCCATGACGCCGGCTCCTACTTCGACATGACCCCCATGGACCGGGGCGAGGAGTGCCGGCAGCGGATCATCTATGCCCTGGAGGCCATGGGCTTCGAGGTGGAGGCCGGGCACCACGAGGTTGCCCCGGGCCAGCACGAGATCGACTTCCGCTACGCCGAGGCCGTGGAGACCGCCGACAACATCGCCACCTTCCGGCTGGTTGTGAAGAAGATCGCCGGCGACATGGGACTGCACGCCACCTTCATGCCCAAGCCGCTGTTCGGCCAGAACGGCTCGGGGATGCACACCCACCAGTCGCTCTTCAAGGGCAAGAACAACTCGTTTTACGACCCCAAGGGGCAGTGGGAGCTGTCCAAGATCGCCCTGCACTACATCGGTGGGCTGCTCCACCACGCCCGGGGCTTCTGCGCCGTCACCAACCCCACCATCAACTCCTACAAGCGGCTCGTGCCCGGCTACGAGGCGCCCACCACGGTGGCATGGTCCGAGAAGAACCGCTCGCCCCTCATCCGCGTCCCGGATCGGCGCGGCGTCGGCACCCGCTGCGAGCTGCGGATGCCCGACCCGTCCTGCAACCCCTACCTGGCCCTGGCGGTCATGCTGTCCGCCGGGCTCGACGGCATGGCCAACAAGATGGACCCGGGCCCCCCGGTCAACAAGAACGTCTACAAGATGAGCCAGCGCGAGCGGCGGCGCCTGAAGATCGAGGAGCTTCCCGAGGACCTGAACCAGGCCGTTTTGGAGCTGAAGAAGTCCAAGCTCTGCCAGGAGGCCCTGGGTGAGCACATCTTCACCCACTTCGTGGAGGCCAAGGAGACCACCTGGCACGAGTACATCGCCCAGGTCCATCCGTGGGAGCATGATCGCTACCTGATGCGTTACTAGACCCACTCGCGTCCCGGTGTGGGTGACAGCACCCAGCCGAGATTTGTTTTACATGAATTGACAACAAGCCGTCGCTTGCGGCCGAACTCGGTGCAGGCGCCTCCGTACCACTCTCCATGGAGAGTGATCAGGAGCCGGCTTCGAGTTCCGTCTCGCGACGTGCGGGGACGGCGCGGGCGGGGGCGGCTCTGGTCGGGATCCTGGCGCTGTCTGGATGCGGTGAGTCCCATCCCGTGCGCGCCCCGCGGGACAATGTTCCACCACGGTCCGCGCCCGCCGAGGGCCATGCCGACGGGCATGGCCGCATGGGGCCGCCGCCCCTGGGTGTCGCCCCTGCAGGCGCCGAGCCGGATCTGGCCCGGGCGTGCGAGGCCTCGGTGGACACCATCGATCCCTACTTTGGCCTGCGGCCTCTCCGGGGTCTGGAGGCGCGGCTGCCGGCCGTACGCGCCAGCGCCGACGCTGCCACACTGGCGCGCCTCCTGGTCCAGATCAGCGAGCACCGGCTCCGGGTCGGGCGCCAGGAGGAGGCGCGCCAGGCCCTGGCCGAGGCCCGCGCCCTGGCGGCCTCCGATCCCTCCATCCCCGCCGGCCTGCGCCTGGGTGTGCTCATGCAGTCGGCGGTGGCGGCGCTCCGCCAGGGCGAGCGGGCCAACTGTCAGGCGGACTCCCGCCCCGAGGCCTGCATCCTCCCCCTGCGCGGCGGTGGAATCCACCGGGATCCCGAAGGGTCCCGGGCGGCCATCGGCTTCCTGGAGCAGGTCCTGGCCCTGCGTCCCGCCGACGCGTCAGCGCGCTACCTGCTCAACATCGCCCACATGACCCTGGGCACCTATCCCGACAGTGTTCCTCCTGCCTACCGGATGCCCGGCACCTGGCTGGAGCCAGAGGCGGACATCGGCCGCTTCCCCAACGTGGCCCCCCAGCGGGGCGTGGACGTCTGGAGCCTGGCGGGCGGGGCGGTGCTGGAGGATCTGGACGGTGATGGCCACCTGGACATGCTGGTCTCCGACTGGAACCCCTGCGCGCCTCTGCGCCAGTTCCGCAACCTGGGAGACGGCCGCTTCGAGGATGTCTCCGTCGCCTCGGGCGCCGCTGCCCAGCTGGGCGGGCTCAACCTGGTGCAGGCGGACTACGACAACGACGGGGACACCGACGTGCTGGTGCTGCGGGGGGGATGGCAGGGTGGCTCGCCCCTGGGTCTGCAGCGCAACTCGCTGCTGGCCAATGACGGAACCGGGCACTTCACCGACGTCACGCGGCAGGCGGGACTGGCGGACCCGGCCTATCCCACCCAGTCGGCAGCGTGGGCCGACTACGACCTGGATGGCGACCTGGACCTGTACGTCTGCAACGAGGGGACGGCCGTCCCGGGGGCGCCAGCGATCATGAGCCCAGGGCAGCTGTTCGTCAACGCCGGCGACGGCACCTTCCGGGACGTGGCCCCGGCGGCCGGGGTGAACGATCGCGGCTACTGCAAGGGCGCGGTCTGGGGCGACTTCGACGCCGACGGCTGGCCTGATCTGTACCTGTCCAACCACCAGGCCCCCAACCGGCTGTTCCGCAACCGGGGAGACGGCACGTTCAACGACGTGGCGCCGGCGGCAGGAGTGACCGGTCCGCCAGGGAGCTTCCCCACGTGGTTCTGGGACTACGACAACGACGGGCGCCTGGACCTGTTCGTGGGCGCGTACCTCTCCGATCCCCGCCTCTACATGGCCGATCTGCTGGGCGGTCCCCCCTCGCCGGGGAGCGCCCGGATCTACCGCAACCTGGGCGGGGGGCGCTTCGCCGATCTGTCGAAGGAGCTGGGCATCCAGCGGGTGCAGATGCTCATGGGCGCCAACTTCGGCGACCTGGACAACGACGGCTGGCTGGACTTCTACGGCGGCGTGGGCTCGCCCAACTTGGAGGCTCTCTTCCCAAACCCCATGCTGCGCGGCGACCGGGGCCGGCGCTTCCAGGACGTGACCTTCAGCGGTGGTTTCGGCCACCTGCAGAAAGGCCACGGCATCGCCTTCGGCGACGTGGATGGCGACGGGGATCAGGATGTCCTGGCCGAGCTGGGCGCGGCCTTTCCCGACGACGGCTACGCCAACGCCCTGTTCCTGAATCCCGGGCAGGGGAACCACTTCCTGAAGCTGCACCTGGTCGGGCGCCACGCCAACCGCGGGGCCGTCGGCGCCAGGGTGAAGGTGCTGGTCAAGGAGGCAGGCACCGTCCGCGAGCTGCACCGGGTCGTGGGCAGCGGCGGCAGCTTCGGGGCCAACCCCATGCGCCTGGAGGTGGGGCTGGGCCAGGCCGATGCGGTGGAGCGGGTGGAGGTGCTCTGGCCGGTGCGCGACGCGCGGCCTCAGGTCTTCACCGGACTGGAGCCTGACCACGCCTACCGTCTGGAGGAAGGGGAGCCGGCGGTCAGGCCGCTGGTGCCGTGAAGGTCCGCCTCAGCGCAGCGAGGTCTGGGCGCGGCCGCCGTCCACCGACATGGTGGCGCCGGTGATCCAGGAGGCCTCGTCGGAGGCCAGGAAGAGGATGAGGCGGGCGACCTCCTCGGGCTGGCCCACGCGCCCCAGGGGATGGGTCTCGGCTCCCCGGGCCAGAAACGCCGCGTAGGCCGCATCGTCCATGCCGCCGGCCCGGTGCAGGTTGGTCACCACCACCCCCGGGTTGACCGCGTTGACCCGGACCCCATCCGGCCCGAGCTCCAGTGCCAGGCAGCGGGTCATCTGGTCCAGGGCGGCCTTGCTGACACAGTAGGCCAGGATGCCCGGGTAGGGCCGCAGGCCGGCCACCGAGCTGACGTTGACGATATTGCCGCGTGTGTCCCGCAGCAGCGGCAGCGCGGCGCGGATGAGGCGGAAGACGCTGCGCACGTTGATGTCCAGCATCCGGTCGAAGCGGGCATCGCTGGTCTCGGCCGCCGGCGACGAGTCGATGATGCCGGCGCTGTTGACCAGGACGTGAAGCGAGCCGGGGCCGCTCCGCACCGCGCCGAGGACCCGGTCCGGAGCGTCGACCGCCGTGAGATCGGCCTCCACCGTCTGGGTGCGCGCGGCGCCCGCCTCCCGGCAGGCCACCGCCACGGCCGCCAGGCGGGAAGGGTCGCGCGCCGTGAGGACCAGATCCGCCTCCTCGGCGGCGAGGGCCAGGGCGGCCGCACGGCCGATGCCCGACGAGGCGCCGGTGACCAGCACGGCGCGCCCGGCGAAGCGTCCAGGCATCAGCGCCCTCCAGGCCGGGCCAGGATCTCCGTCACGGACTCCACGGCCCGCTCCAGCGCCACCTCGTCGGTGTGGCGGCGGCGCCGGTCCAGCACCTCCACCTTGCCGGTGGCCAGGCCGCGCCCCAGGGTGACGCGCGCGGGGATGCCGATGAGCTCCGTGTCCTTGAACTTGACCCCGGGACGCTCGTCGCGGTCGTCCACCAGCACGTCCACGCCGGCGGCCTCCAGCTCCGCCGCCAGCCTGGCGGCGGCCTGCTGCTGAGCCGGGTCGCCTGCCTGGACTGGAACCAGGACGCAGCCGAAGGGGGCGATGACCGGCGGCAGCACGATGCCGGCGTCATCGCCATACAGCTCCACCGCCGAGGCCAGGATGCGCTCCATGCCGATGCCGTACGACCCCATCACCAGCGGCACGGCCTGCCCCTTCTCGTCCAGCACGGTGGCGCCCAGGGACTCGGAGTAGCGCGTTCCCAGCTTGAAGATGTGTCCCACCTCGATGCAGCGGGACACATCCAGGGGCTGGCCGCAGTGTGGGCAGCCCTCGCCGGAGGTGACGCTGCGCAGGTCGGCCCAGGCGGGCTGGAAGTGGACCCCGGGCGTGACCCCGGTGAGGTGGAATCCATCCTCGTTGGCGCCGCAGGCCAGGTTGCGGCGGCCGCGCAGGGCCTCGTCGGCCAGGAGCCGGACCTTGGCGGGTGCGCCCACGGGCCCCAGGCTACCGGCGCCGGCTCCCATCAGATCCTGGATCTCCTCGGGATGAGCCGGGCGAACCTCGGGCACGCCCAGGGCACCGGCCAGCTTCGACTCGTTGAGCTCGTCGTCTCCCCGGACCAGGGCCAGCACCGGCTCGTCACCGGCCACGTAGACCAGCGTCTTGATCTGGCGCGCGGCGGGCCAGTCCAGGAAGGCCTCGATCTCGGCGATGGTCTTCTGGCCGGGTGTGGCCACGCGGGCCGGATTCTCGCTCCCGGCCCGGGGGTCCTCCACCGGCGGCAGCCGCGAGGTGGCCTTCTCCAGGTTGGCGGCATAGGAGCAGCTCCCGCAGGAGGCGATGTCGTCCTCGCCGGCGTCGGAGCGCACCATGAACTCCTGGCTGGCCGATCCTCCCATGGCGCCGGAGTGGGCCTCCACCGCGATGAACTGGAGCCCGCAGCGGCTGAAGATGGTCCTGTAGGCGGCATCGTGCTTGTCGTAGGAGATGTCCAGGCCGGCGGCGTCCAGGTCGAAGGAGTAGGAATCCTTCATGGTGAACTGCCGCACACGGAGCAGCCCTGACTTGGCCCGGGGCTCGTCCCTGAACTTGGTCTGGATCTGGTACCAGGTCTGGGGAAGCTGGCGGTAGGAGCGCAGCTCGTCCCGGGCGATGGCGGTGAAGACCTCCTCGTGGGTGGGGCCCAGCACAAGGTCTCGCCGCCCACGGTCCTTGAGCCGGAACAGGATCTCGCCCATGACCTCGTAGCGGCCGGTCTCCCGCCACAGATCCGCCGGATGCAGCGCCGGGAGGTGGAACTCCTGAGCACCCATGGCGTCCATCTCCTCCCGTACGATGGCCGTGATCTTGAGCAGGGACCGCTGGCCCAGGGGGAGCACCGAGTAGATGCCGGCGGCAAGCTGGCGGATGTACCCGGCCCGCAGCAGGAGGCGGTGCGAGCGGGTCTCGGCCTCGGCCGGGTCCTGGCGGAGGGTGGGAACGAAGAGAGTGGTGAGGTGGGTGGGCATCGTCGGAACATAGCCGCGTCCCTGAGACCCTGTCAACATGGTGGTGCCGAGAATGTGGATCGCCCCTGGGGGTGGTCGATAGTGGGACATCTGAGCCGGTCGCCGGGCGGAGGTGGCACACCCGTCCGGGTCATGGCTCCGGTCATCGGCCCTTCCACTCAGGCACGCTCCTTGAACGGCACCGGGCATGCCCCACCGCCCGCGCCCCTTCCGGCCGCCCCACTGCCCCTGGCCTCGCTGTGACGCGGCCTCCCGGGCCCCCTTCCGCTACCTCCGCCATGGCACCTACACCCGCCGCGGCGACGGCCGCTCCATCCCTCGCTTCCGCTGTCGCTGCTGCCGGCGGACCTTCTCCCGCCAGACCTTCTCCACCACCTACTACCTGAAGCGACCGGAGCTGCTGGTTCCCACCGCCGCAGGGCTGGTGGCCGGCTCGGCCCACCGCCAGCTGGCCCGCTCCCTGGCCTGCGCCCCCTCCACCATCACCCGCCTCGCCCCGCGCCTGGGGCGCCACGCGCTGCTCACCATGGCCCGTGCTCGCGCCCGCCTCGGGCCCCCGGCCGAACCGCTGGTCTACGACGACTTCGAGACCTTCTTCGGGGCCCAGGACTTCGCCGTGGGACTGGGCACCGCCATCGGGCAGCGGTCGTGGTTCATCTATGATGTGGAGCAGGCGCTGCACCACCGTCCCGGACTCCGGACGGCTGCCCAGAAGCGTCGCTGGCTCAGCCGCTTGCGGCATCTGCACCACCCTCCGCCCCGGGCGCATGCCCGGGCCCTGACCCGGGTCCTGGACCGGCTGCTGCCCGCCACCGCCCCCGCCCGCCGCCTCACCCTGGTGTCCGACGACCATCCAGCCTACCGCCGGGCGGTGGCGGATCATCCCCGCCGGGCGCGCATCCTCCACCGTGCCCACCGCAACCCGCCGCGCCGCACCCGGGGGGCGCCGCGGAGCCCCGCGGCGGTGCGCCGCGACCGCGCCCTGTTCCCGGCGGACCAGCTCCATGCGCTCATCCGCCACAGTCAGGCGCACCACCGGCGGGAGACCATCGCGTTCGGGCGGAGGTTGAACGGGCTGCTGGAGCGGCTGTTCCTGCTGATGGTGTGGCGCAACTTCGTGAAGCGGCGCAGCGAGCGGCGGCCGCGGGCTCCGACGCCGGCCATGGTGCTGGGGTTGGCGCGGCGGCCTCGGCGCTGGGAGCAGGTGCTGGCGTGGCGTCTGTTCCCGCACCGGGTGGGGCTTGCGGGGAGCTGGAAGAAGGTCTACCGGCGGGACCTGGTGAGCCCGTCGGTGGGGCGCAACCACCGCCACCGGCTCAGGAACGCCTACTGAGGGCCGTCAGACGAGGGGGGAAGGCCATCAAGGACCCGGATGAGACTGGCCTTGGCCGGGACGGGATCCACAATCTAAGCACCACCATGCTAGAGCAGAGTGGTGGGGGTCTCACCTCCCAGATGCTGGATCCCCCGCCGGGTGATCCTCCTCCCCCGCGGCGTCCGCTCCACGAACCCGATCTGCATCAGGTACGGCTCGTGGATCTCCTCGATGGTGTCCTTCTCTTCGCCGATGGCGGCGGCGATGGTCCCCAGGCCCACCGGCCCACCCTGGAATTTCCGCCAGATCAGCTCGAGGATGCGCCGGTCCAGCTCGTCGAGGCCGAGCCGGTCCACGCCCATGCGGTCCAGGGCCGACCCCGCCAGGTCGGGTGTCAGCCGTCCATCCCCCTCCACCTCGGCGAAGTCCCGCACGCGCCGGAGCAGGCGGTTGGCGATGCGGGGCGTCCCGCGGGAGCGGCGGGCGATCTCGGCGCACCCCTCGGGTGTCACCGGCAGCTGCAGCAGGCCCGCCGAGCGCCGCACGATGGCCTCCAGCTCCTTCCGAGGGTACAGGTCCAGGTGCTGGACGATGCCAAAGCGGCTGCGCAGCGGGGCGGTGAGGAGGCCGACCCGGGTGGTGGCGCCCACCAGGGTGAACGGCCGCAGGTCCAGCCGGACGCTGCGGGCCGAGGGCCCCTGGCCGATCATCAGGTCCAGCCGGAAGTCCTCCATGGCCGGGTAGAGGATCTCCTCCACCGTGGCGCTCAGGCGGTGGATCTCATCGATGAAGAGGACGTCCCGGTCCTCCAGGTTGGTGAGCAGGGCCGCCAGGTCGCCGGGGCGCTCCACCACCGGGCCGGAGGTGGGCCTGAACCCGACCCCCAGCTCCCGGGCGAGGATCTGGGCCAGGGTGGTCTTCCCCAGGCCGGGGGGCCCCGACAGGAGGACGTGATCCAGGGCCTCGCCCCGGCTCCGTGCGGCGGCCAGGAACACCTTCAGGTTGTCGATGACGGCCCCCTGCCCCACGAAATCGGTGAAGCGGAGGGGACGCAGCCCGGCCTCCAGCGGCTCCTCTCCGGGAGCCGCCTGGCCCGACACCAGCTCGGGCCCGGGGCGGGGGTCAGGGGGTGGCCGGGGCTCCACGGCAGGACGGCCCTAGACCCCGGACAGGACGCGCAGCGACTGGCGCAGGACGTCCTCCAGGGGAAGGCGGGCCGGCGCGGCGCCCCCGGACATCACCTGGTCCAGGGCACGGTCCACCGCCGCCTCGCGGTAACCAAGGTTCAGAAGGGCCTGCCGGGCGTCCTCCCGGGTCCGGCCGCCTGGCACCATCGCCGGCTGCCCGGCCGCGGGCACCAGCCCCTCGAGCTTGTCGCTCAGCTCGGTGACGATGCGCTCCGCCGTCCGCTTCCCCACGCCGGGGAGGGCCACCAGTCGAGCCACGTCCCGCTCCCGGATCACCGCGGCCAGGTCAGGCGCTGGCATCTGGGAGAGGATCCCCAGGGCCAGGCGGGGGCCGATACCGGCCACGGTCTGCAGCTGGCGGAACAGGGCCTTCTCCGCCGCCTCGGCGAAGCCGAACAGGGTCATCTCCGACTCCCGCACATGGGTGTGGATGAGGAGGGAGACCGGCCCGTCCTCGGACAGCGTGGTGTAGGTGTTGAGGGAGTTGAGGACCTCGTAGCCGACTCCGTCCACGTCCACCACCAGGCGCCCCGGCGTCCGTTCCACGGCCGTGCCGGTGAGGCGCGCGATCATCGGCGGCGCGCCCCACGGGCCCTCAGGATCTGTCCTGCCCCTGTCCTGCCGCTGGTCCGGCCCTCCGCGGCGGAGGCTCGGCTCGCCGCCTGACGGTGGGAGGCATGGCACAGCGCCACGGCCAGGGCATCGGTGACGTCCTGGCGGCCGCCCGCCGCTGCGCCCGTCAGGAGCTGGGTCACCATCCAGGCCACCTGGGACTTGTCGGCGCCTCCGTGGCCCACAACGGCCTGCTTGACCAGCCTCGGGGCGTAGGGACTCACCGGCAGGCCGGCGCTGGCGGCGGCCAGCAGCAGGACGCCGCGCACATGGGCCAGCTGCAGGGCAGAGCGCGTGTTGAGGGCGTGGAAGATGTCCTCCACGGCCACCTCCTGGGGTCGCAGGTCGGCGATGCAGAGGGCGAGGCCTTCATGGATCCGCCGCAGCCGCTCCTCGAAAGGGAGGCGCGGGGAGGCCGAGATGGCGCCGGCGTCCACCAGGGTCAGACGCGTCCCGGCCTGCTCGATGACGCCCCAGCCCGTGTGCCGGGAGCCAGGGTCTACACCCAGGATGCGGACGGGGTCGCCTGCGGCGGCCACCACCTCAGCCCTGCGTGGCCGCGGTCTCTTCGATCTCCATGTTGCCCCAGACCTTCTGCACGTCGTCGTGCTCCTCCAGGGCCTCCAGGAGGCGGATGAGCTGATCCGCCTTCTTGCCGACGACCTTCACCGTGGTAGTGGGGATCAGGGAGACCTCGGCGGCCTGGACCGGGATGCCCGCCTGGGTGAGGGCCTCCTTCACCCCCTCCAGGGCCTCCACCGGGGCGAGGATCTCGAACACGTCGTCCTCCTCGGAGATGTCCTCGGCGCCAGCTTCCAGCGCGACCTCCATGACCCGCTCCTCGCCGGCGGCGCTCTTCTCCACCGCCAGGTAGGCCTTCTTCTCGAACATCCACGACACGCAGTTGGGAGCGCCCAGGTTGCCGCCGTGCTTGCTGAAGAGGTGCCGGATCTCGGGCGTGGTGCGATTGGAGTTGTCGGTGAGGGCCTCCAGGTAAAGCGCCACGCCCTCCGGGCCGTACCCCTCGTAGACGATCTCCTCGTAGTTCACCCCGGGCAGCTCCCCTGTGCCGCGCTGGATGGCCCGCTTGATGTTGTCCTGGGGCATGTTGATGGCCTTGGCCGCGTCGATGGCCGATCGCAGCCGCGGGTTGCCGTCGGGATCGCCGCCACCGCTGCGTGCCGCCACGGTGATCTCCTTGATGACGCGGGTGAACTGACGCCCACGCTTGGCGTCGGCGGCCGCCTTCTTGTGCTTGATGGTGCTCCACTTGCTGTGGCCTGACACGAGGGCTCCTCTGAAACGGCCAAATCGTAACATACCGCGGCCAGGCCCCGCAACGGCGTTCCCATCCTAACCTGCTGCGATCAGGAGGCTTGCCTCTCCCCTGCCCGGGCTGGACGCATCCCCGCCCCAGGCGTAAGCTCAGGTCATGCGCCTCTCCTTCGCGCGCGTGGCTCGAGCCGCCGCCCTGCTGGCCCTGCCGGCGGCTGGGTGTGGGCCTGACGGGGCGTCAACGGCGTGGCGCGCCCCCACCGGCACCGAGGCGCCCAGCCTGGTGCTGGTCACCCTGGACACGCTCCGGGCGGATCGCCTGGGCGCGTACGGCGGCGATCCCTCCCTCAGCCCGGCCTTCGACGGACTGGCCCGGAGGGGGACCCTCTTCGAGGCGTGCGACTCGGTCTCGCCACTCACCCTCCCCTCCCACGCCACCCTCCTCACCGGGCTGGAGCCTCCGGCCCACGGCCTGCGGAGCAACGGGCGCGGCCGGTTGCCCGCGTCCATCCCGACCCTGGCCCAGGTGCTGTCGGCCCACGGCTACACCGCCGGCGCCTTCGTCAGCAGCGCCGTCCTGGACCGGCGCCACGGCCTCGACGCCGGCTTCGCCGTCTATGACGACGAGGTTGGGGAGCCGGGGGAGCGGCGGGGCGACGCGACCCTGGAGCGGGCGCTGGCGTGGTGGCGGTCGGCGCCGCGCCCCGCCTTCCTGTGGCTGCACCTCTTCGATCCCCACGCCCCCTACCGGCCGCCCGAGCCATATGCCCGCATCTACCGCGCGCGGCCGTACGACGGCGAGATCGCCCACACCGATGCGGTACTGGGACGCCTTCTGGGTGCGGTGCAGCCGGCCGGCGGGCCGGCGCCGCAGGGCCCCGCTCCCCCGGCCGGGGTGGGCGGCGCCGTCCCTTCGCCCGGGGAGGAACCCGGCGCAAGACCCGTCGTCGTCGCCGTGGTGGGCGACCACGGTGAGGGGCTGGGCGATCACGGTGAGGCGGAGCACGGTCTCCTCCTGCACCAGGCGACGCTGGCGGTGCCGCTGGTGCTCACCGGTCCAGGGATTTCCACCGGGCGCCGCCGGGATCCCGTGCGCACGGTGGACCTCTTCCCCACCCTGCTGGCGCTGCTGGGGCTGGAGACCCCGACTCTGGCGGGCCCCGGCCGCAACCTGCTGCAGGGGACGGCCGGCCAGAAAGGAGCTCACGGGCGGGAGGACCCACCGGGCCGGCGGGGCGATGCTGCCGCCGGGCGCGCCGGGACCGCGGAGCGGAGCCTGGAGTCCAGCTCCCCGCCAGCCTACGCCGAGACGCTCCTGCCCTGGGAGGATTACGGCTGGAGCCCGCTCCGGTCCCTGCGGATGGGCCGCTTCAAGCTCACCCGGGGGGCCTACGACGCCCTCCATGACCTGGAGGCGGACCCCGGGGAGCTGCGGAATCTGCTGGCCCCGTCCGGGGGCGACACCACCGCCACGCTGACCGGGGCGCAGGCCGCGGCCCTGGCCGCGCTGCGCCACGAGCTCGACACGCGGCAGGCGGGCTGGACCACAGGGGCCCCGTCCGGGACGGATCAGCGCGCCACCGGCCCGGATCCCGTGGACCCGCTGTCGGTGGAGCGCCTGCGCAGCCTGGGCTACCTGGGGGGAGCCGCCGCCTCGCCGCCGCCGCCGCCGGGGACCCGCGCGGACGGAGCCCGGGGCGACGGCGGGGAGGCAGCCCTCCTCGACCCGCGTGGGCAGGTGGGGCTGCACCAGCGCGTGCGCACCGTCCTGGCCCACTACCGCGACGGCGACCTGGACGGCTCGGCCCGGGCGCTGACCGCCATCCTGGCCGAGCAGCCGGCCAACCCCTTCCTCCGGGACCTGGCCGGCAGCATTGCCCTGGCCCGGGGTCGGCCCGACGAGGCGGTGGCCCACCACCGGGCCGCCCTGGAGCTGGGACCGGACCGGGCTGCGGTGAAAGCCCACCTGGCGGAGGCGCTCCTGGCCGCCGGGCGGCCGGCGGAGGCCGAGGCTGCGGCGCGGCAGGCGCTGGACGGTGACCCTGCCGGAGTCTCGCCGGTGCGGCCTGGCCTGGTGCTGGCGCTCAGCCTCTGGCGACAGGGCCGCCCCGGGGAGGCCGCGGAGGCTGCCCGGCGGGTCCTCGCCCGGCTGCCCGGGGGTGGCCGCGAGACCGACCTGGTGCGGCAGCTGCGGAGCCTGGCCGGCGGGGAGGCCCCCCCCGGCGCCGGGGAAGCGCCCCCCTCAGGCCAGCGCGGGCCGCCGGAACAAAATCCACCCCCGCCCTCCCCGGGCTGAGCTGGAGGCAAAAAAAAATCCCCCACCGCCGCGAAGCGGCGATGGGGGATCCTCATTCAATTCCCGGCGACGACCTACTCTTCCACACCGTTGCCAGTGCAGTACCATCGGCGCTGGAGGGCTTAACTACCGTGTTCGGGATGGGAACGGGTGTGACTCCTCCGCTAAGGCCGCCGGGAAACCTCCTAATCTTCGAATCGCAAGGGATGATAGCAGATTGTGCCCCGTTCAGTAACGGTAACGGAATCCCAGGCCCACCGAGAATGAATCGAGCTGAAGGTCGCCCCCCCGCACGAAGAGCTTGCTCTGGCGGGTGATGGAGGTGGGACCGTTGGGGTCGGTGGGGTTGGGGATCTGGATCTCCACCGCCGTTCCCAGCTGCACCGGGAAGCTGGTGAAGAAGGAGCGCTCGTTCTCCACCGGGATGGGCGACACCTCGTTGATATCGTTGATGAGGGCGACGGCCTCATCCACCGGCAGGGAGAGCAGGCGCCGCAGCAGGTCCTCCGCCGTGCCGATCCCCGGGACGTCATCCACCTGGGTGGTCCGCTCGATGCCGATGCCGAAGTCCTGGAATCCCAGGGCCCGCATCTTCACGTGGGCATCGGTGGCGATGAGCTTGCCGCTGAAGTAGATGGACCAGTTGCGATTGATGTTGTACTCCAGGCCGCCCTGGGCGGTCCAGAACGGCTCGGAGACCGCCTCGGCCGTGATGGTCTCCGCCGGGAGGATGCCGGCCGAGACCAGCTCGCCACGCACGGACCACGAGTAGCCGATGCCGGCGAGCTGACTGTTGACCGCGCCCAGGGACGACGATTCGTCCAGGCTGGTCCTGAGGTAGCCCACGCCCAGCCCGACGTACGGGCGCAGGGGGCTGCGAGGACGGAACTGCCAAAGAGCGCTGAGGCTGGTGGGGATCTGGGTGAGGGTCCCCGCCCTGGGGAAGATGAACTGGAAGTTGGCGAACGGATCGTCCGCGGTCAGGTCCTGATCCACGGGGTTCAGGATGGGCTGCTCGGCGATGTCGACGGCCACCTCGATGCTGCCCACCTCGCCGCGGTAATAGCCGGCGTCAAGCTGCAGGAAGAGCGTGCCGTGCTTCCAGCTCTTCAGATCGTAGGCCGCCCCCAGATCCAGCCAGGCGGTCTCCTCCAGATTGTTATCGGCGGTGATGCCGAAGTCCTTGCGCGGATCGCGAATGAAATCGGTGGTGACCCGGAAGCCCAGGTCCTGGCCGCCCGGGAGCGGGCTGAGGGTCACGCGGCCGTCGGGGCCGACCCGCGGCTCGAAGCGGATGTCCGAGGCGATGGTGATATTGCGGAAGACGATGAAGTTGGAGCTATGGCTCCGGACCTTATCAGTGGGGGACATGAAGGCGATGGTGCTGCCCAGGCGAAGCCGCTCCCAGAAGCCTCCACGCTTGGACTCACCGCCCTCCTCGGCGTCCTGGGCCCAGGCCAGGCCCGGGAGTCCCAGCAGAAGCACTCCGGCCAGCAGCCGGCGGCGCCACAACCGATCCATGCCCATAGGTCTGCTCCGCAGAGAAATCCCCACTTGTATGCTGGCACAAGCGGATCGACGACCGCACAACCTGTCGGTGCGCTCCCATTATACGCATTCGCAACGGCTTGGCAAGATGGCGCTGCCCGGCTTGCGGAGTTCCCGCAGCAGGCCGCCCCAGGTAAAGAGAAGCCCCCGGCCCGCAGGGGGCCGGGGGCTTCCGGGAAATGAATCTATGGTCAAGCCTCACGACCGATTAGTACCGGTAAGCTGAACGCATTGCTGCGCTTACACATCCGGCCTATCAACCTCGTGGTCTCCGAGGGGTCTTCAGCCACCGAAGTGGAGGGATACCTCATCTTTAGGGGGGCTTCGCGCTTAGATGCATTCAGCGCTTATCCTTTCCGAGCACAGCTACCCAGCGATGCCGCTGGCGCGACAACTGGAACACTGGAGGCTCGTGGTCTCCGGTCCTCTCGTACTAAGAGACCATCCCGTCAAGTATCCTGCGCCC
>JBFGDW010000051.1:0-14900 GCA_041580435.1 Candidatus Polarisedimenticolia bacterium
CGGTGCGCTGACTGGCAACCGGGCGATCGCCGCGCCGGCGGTGCACACCCGCCCGCAGGGCCAACGGCCGCTGGTGATCGCCAGCGCCAACGGCCTGCAAGCCTGTCGACGGGCGATGGAGATGCTCCAGGCCGGCGAAGATACGCTCGATGCCGTCATCGCCGGGGTCAACATCGTGGAGGACGACCCCGACGACATCACCGTGGGGTACGGCGGCCTGCCCAACGAGCGCGGCGTGGTGCAGCTTGATTCCTCGGTCATGCACGGGCCCACGCGCAACGCCGGGGCGGTGGCGTCCCTGGAGAACATCCGCCACCCCTCCAGGGTGGCCAGGCTGGTCATGCAGCGCACCGATCACGTGCTGCTGGTGGGGCCGGGCGCCCTGGAGTTCGCCCAGCTGCACGGCTTCAAGGAGGAGAACCTCCTCACCGACAAGGCCCGCAAGATCTACCTGCACTGGAAGGAGACCCTCTCCGACAAGGACGACTGGTTCAGCGATCCCAAGGCGGAGCAGGACCCCGACCTGCGGGACTACATCCGCACCTACGGGACCATCCACTGCAGCGCCGTGAATGCCGCCGGGGAGATCAGCGGCGTGACCACCACCTCGGGCCTGTTCTTCAAGATGCCCGGGCGCGTGGGGGACTCCCCCATCATCGGCGCCGGCCTGTACGTGGACAACGACGTGGGGGCCTGCGGCGCCACCGGCCGCGGCGAGGCCATGATGATCACCTGTGGCAGCCACGCGGTGGTGCGCAACATGGCCGCCGGCGCCAGCCCCGAGCAGGCCTGCCTCGCCCTGCTGGAGCAGATGGTGGACTGGTCCAGGGGGCCGCACCTGGTGGGCGATGACGGCCGGCCCAACTTCAACGTGCGGCTCTACGCCGTGAACAAGAAGGGGGAGTACGCCGGAGCCGCCATCTGGAGCGACAGCCAGTACGCCGTCCACGACGGCACCGAGGCCCGCCTGCGCGACTGCGCCTACCTCTTCAAGCGGAAGGCCAACAAGGAATAAGTCGCACGCCCTGTGACCCGCCGACTTATCGACCCTCCCAGTACCTCGGCCGCCGCTTGAGATGAGCAACCGCGACGATCACGATCCCGCCCCGGGTTGAGCGATAGATCAACTGGTAAGGGAACCTGGGCACCAGGATCCGCCGGATGAGGACGTTGGCCTCGAGAGTGGCGCCGGCCCCGGGGCGTTCCGCGATGAGAGCGATGGTGGAGCTTACGGCTGCGAAGAAGTCCCGGCCAAGCCCTGGCCTCTGCGCCTCATACCAACGAACGGCTTCGACGAGCTCCTCAGAGGCGGGTCGGCTGCTCCGAACTTGGAGGGTCAAGACCGAAGGATCTGCTGCTCGATCCGACGCTTCAGTTCACTCCAGGGTTCGAGCTTCACCGTCCCAGCCTCGATCTCTGCCACGCGGCGCTGGATTTCCTTTGCCCATAGTTCCGCCGCGTCAGGATCCGCCGGCCCGTCCAGGCTCGCGAGCAGCTCAGCCGCCAGCTCGGCTCGTGCGCTGACATCAAGCCTGAGCGCCTCTGCCAGCACGGCTGCGGTGGGTTTGCTCATGGCGCCATTCTATCCCGCGTGGGCCTGCCCCACAACGGCATGAGCCCGTTTGCAGACGTCTCCATGGGGCCGCCGGGCTCACGGCATTCAGCGGCCCCAGGCATGAAGCAACGCCCGGGCTGCCTTGAGGGCGGCGTCCGGATCGCCGCCGGCCGCTCCCGGCTCCGCCGCCAGATCCGGCTGCAGGCCGCGGCCGTGCCAGCTCGCTCCGGAGGGGGCCAGGATGCGGAAGCGCGACAGCGACATCCCCGAGCCGTCGCCCAGCAGGAGCGCCTTCTGGCCGACCCCCTTGCCGGCGCTGGGAGTCCCCACCAGGCGGGCGCCGGCGCCGTCGCGCAGCGCCGCCGCCAGGAGCTCGGCGGCGCTGGCCGTGTCACCGTTGACAAGGACCGCCAGCGGGACGCGCGGGCGTGACGGGTTCTCCCAGGAGGTGATGCGCCGCTCGCGGCCGCGCCGCGTCTGGTAGGAGCAGACCTCGGTGCCGGCGGGCAGGAACCGCGCCGCCACCTCCACCGCCACGTCGCCGTCGCCTCCCCGGTTGCCGCGCAGGTCCAGGACCAGGCCGCGCACGCCGTCCAGGTGGGAGAGGGCCTCCTCCACCTGCTGCGGCACGGCCAGCCCTCCCAGGGACGGGATGGCGATGTAGCCCAGCCCGTCGGCCAGCCACTGGGCGCGCACGCCAGGATCGCGGGGCACAGCCCGGGGGGCGTCCTTCGGGAGGCGATCCGGCGGCGGCTTCACTTCCAGCGTGCGATCCCGTCCGGCCCAGTCGCCGCCCGCGGCGCGGGGCCTGCCGGCTGGGGGCGGCGTGGCGGGGCTCGGCGGGGCCGCCGGCGGCGGCCCGGGAGCCGCCCCCGCCATGGCCGTGCCGGATCGGTCCGCCATGGCCGTGCCGGAGGCGTTCGCCATGGGCGCATCATCGGTGGCAGGCGCGGCCTCCGCCTCGGGGATGGGGATCCAGGGGTCGGCGATCTCGCCCAGCCCCGGCTCGCGCGGCCCCGACAGGCGGTTGGCGTTGGGCGCCAGCAGGTAACCGGCGAAGAGGTCGGGGGCGAACAGGTGCGCGTAGGGATCCTGGAGGGCCGCCAGCAGGCGGTCGATCTCCTCCTTGGCGTCCGCCACGGTCCCGAGCCGGCCCAGGGCCTGGCGGCGCAGGCGGTAGATATCCACGCCGCCGTGGTCCGGGTCCACGTAATCGTCGCGCACGGTGCGCCAGGCCTGCTGGTACAGATCGTAGGGGGAGACCTCCACCGGGCCGCGCAGCGTGGCGCGGGCCTCCTCGCCGCGCCCCTCCTGCTCCAGCAGCAGCGCCAGCAGGATGCGCGGCTGCAGCAGCAACGGGGCGGCGTGCAGCGCCTGGCGCAGCTCGCGCCCCGCCGCCGAATCGTCGTCGCGGGCCAGCGCCGCCTGGGACCGGTCCAGGTGGCGGGTCGCCGAGCGGGGATCGTCCGGTCCGAAGTCGGGCGCCTCCGGGCGTGGGTGGCCGAGGGCGGGATCGTTTGTGGGCGCACCTGTCGTGTCGCCACCGCCGGCGGCCGGGCCGCTCTCGCCTGCTGCGGTGCCCTCGCCTGTCCCCTCCCCCGCCGCCGACGGGCCGGCCGCGGCCGAGGCCACCTGGCTGACGCCTCCGGCATCGTCCCGGGGTCCCGCGCGCAGCAGCTCGGCCCGGGCCAGCAGCGTGCGCGCCAGCTCGCTGGTCCAGTCCGCGCCGGCGGCCAGCGCGCGCGCCTCGTCGGACCGGCCCAGCTCCGTGAGCAAGCGGATGTGCAGGAGCTTCAGGTGCTCGGGCGCGCCGGGGCGCCGGGAGCGGGCCGCCAGCCCCTCCAGGTAGATGCGCCGGGAGATGCTGGTGGGAAAGGCATCCTTGAGGAAGGTGTAGGCGATGTTGGAGGCCGGGTGCTCCACCAGGTACGTCTCCAGCAGCTCGATGGACTCCTGCCAGCGGTCGGCCGCCTGCAGGGCCAGCGCCAGCGCCAGGGGCGGCACCTGCGCTCCGGGCTGCTCCTCCACCCGCGACGTCAGCACGGCAATCTCCGCCTGCAGGCCGCCGGTGGCGGCCAGGTTGCGGACCAGGTGCTCCCAGGCGTAGAGATCGCCCGCGTCGGCGGCCAGGGCGCGCCGCCAGACGGTCACCGCCAGCTCCGGCTTGCCGGCCTTCTCCAGGATGATGCCGGCGTTGTAGTGGGCCACGCGGTTGCCCGGATCGAGTTCCATGACCCGGGCGTAGAGGGCGGCGGCGCGGACCATCTCCCCCGCCTCGCGCTCGGCGCGGGCCGCTGCCAGCAGAGCCTCGATCTCGGCGTCATCCGGCGGCAGCCCCAGCGCCAGACCCAGCGGTAGCATCAGCGCCAGGGCCAGCGCCGGTGCCAGGGCCAGCGCCAGCCAGCCCATTCCCCTCCCTCTCCCCATCGGCATCCCAGCATTGTAGCCCGCGCGCCCCGTGGCCACACGCGGGGGCGTGCGGCGCGGCGCCGTCAGGCCCGCTCCGGCCCCGCCCGCGCATGGACCGCCCGGCCGGGCATCATCTACAATCCGCCCTCCCGTGATCCAGGTCGAGAACATCGAGAAGCGCTACGGCCCGCAGGTGCTGTTCACCGGCCTGTCCTGGCACATCCGCCCCGGCGAGCGGATCGGCCTGGTGGGGCCCAACGGCGCCGGCAAGACGACGCTGGTGCGCATCCTGGCCGGGCGCGAGCAGCCCGACGAGGGGGGCGTGCGCAAGCCCAAGCACGTCACCGTCGGCTACCTCCCCCAGGAGGTCATGGAGTTCGGCGACGGCACCATCCTGGAGTCGGCGCTGGAGGGTCAGGGGGAGGTCACCGAACTGGAGCGCCGGATGCACCGCCTGGCCGATCGCCTGGCCGCGCACCCGCCCCGGGAGGAGGCCGAGCGCCTCACCGAGGAGTACGGCCACGCCCAGGAGCGCTTCGCCGCCCTGGGAGGTTACGACCTGGAGGCGCGGGTCAAGGCGATCCTCACGGGGCTGGGGTTCGACCCCGACGGCCTGGACCGGCCGCTGGCGGAGCTGTCGGGCGGCTGGCAGATGCGCGTGGCCCTGGCGCGGCTGCTGCTGGCCCAGCCCGACCTGCTCCTGCTGGACGAGCCCACCAACCACCTTGACCTGGAGTCCTTGACCTGGCTGGAGGAGTTCCTGCGGGAGCGGGACGGCGCCTTCGTGGTCATCTCCCACGACCGCTACTTCCTGAACCGCATGGTGGGGCGCATCGCCGAGCTGCAGGGCGGGCGCATGACGGTCTTCACCGGCAACTACGACCGCTACGTGCAGGACAAGGAGGCGCGCTTCTCCCAGGTGGAGGCCGCAGCCCGCAACCAGGCCAAGGAAATTGACAAGATGCAGCGGTTCATCGACCGCTTCCGCTACCAGGCCACCAAGGCGCGCCAGGTGCAGTCGCGGATCAAGATGCTGGAGAAGATGGAAAAGGTGGAGGCGCCGGTGCGCGACGAGCGGACCGTGCGCTTCCAGTTCCCGCAGCCGCCCCGCAGCGGCGCCGTGGTGATCCAGCTCAGCGACCTGGTCAAGCGCTACGGCGACAACGTGGTGTACGACCGGGTGGACTTCGCCCTGCGCCGTGGCGAGCGGGTGGCGCTGCTGGGGCCCAACGGCGCCGGCAAGTCGACGCTTCTCAAGGTGCTGGCCGGCGTCCTCCCCTTCGAGGGGGGCCAGCGGTTGGTGGGCCACAACGTGACCCTGGCCTACTACGCCCAGCACGCTCTGGACGCCCTGCACCCGGACAACACGGTGCTGGGGGAGATCAGCGGCGCGGCCGACAGCGCCATGATGCCGAGGATCCGGGGCATCCTGGCGGCCTTCCTGTTCGACGCCGAGGAGTGGGACAAGAAGGTCTCGGTGCTGTCGGGCGGCGAGAAGGCCCGCCTGGCCCTGGCCAAGATGCTGCTGCGCCCCGCCAACCTCCTGCTCATGGACGAGCCCACCAACCACCTGGACCTCAAGTCCCGGGCGGTGCTGGAGGACGCCCTGGCCGGCTTCGGCGGCTGCATCTGCTTCATCTCCCACGACCGCTACTTCATCAACAAGATCGCCACCTCGGTGTGCAGCGTGGAGGGCGGCCGCCTGGAGGCCCACCCGGGCAGCTACGACGAGTACCGGGACTGGCTGGCCCGGCGGACGGCGCGGGGGCAAGCCCCGGCGGCGGGTGAGACCGCCGCCGGGGCCGCGGACGCTCCGCCTGCCGATCGCATCGCCACCGCCCACGCCACCGTGGATGCCAGAGGCGCCCGCGGCGGCGATCCTGCGCCGGCGGCCGAGATGCGCGAGCCTCAGGGACGCCGCCCCCGCACCCGGGAGGAGAAGCGCCGCGAGGCCGAGGCGCGCCAGCGCTTCTCCATCGCCACCCGCGACCTCAAGAGCAGGATCGAGAAGGTGGAGCAGCGGATCGCTGACGAGGAGAAGAAGCTGCGCCTGGTGGAGTACGAGCTGGCCAGCCCGGGCACCTACCAGAACGCCCAGAAGGCCCGGGGGCTGGCCCGCTCCCAGGCCGAGCTCAAGGAGAAGATCGCCGGGCTCACCGCCGAATGGGAGGAGCTGGGGACCGAGATGGAGGCCGCCGAGGCGCGCTTCCAGGACGAGCTCGCCGCGCTGTCCCAGGGGTAGCCCGTCCCACCGCGTACCTCGCGAGTGTCTCGGGTAGGCGGCCGCTGCGCACGGCGGGGAGTGTCGCTTCAGGATTAGCCTGAAAGCAAGGCAAATATGTCGCTCAGTGGACGCTTTCGCCCTCCCGCTGCCGGTTCCCCTTGACAAAGAGGTCACTTGGCAGAATAGGAGAGGATTATCCAAGTATCTGGTGCAAGCTAGATCGGGAAGCAACTGTTGAGAACTCTGGCCTTTCTCGATCCGGTACCCGGAGCTCTAAGTTTTCGGGGCGGCATCAAGGATGAGCACCAAGAGTGCCCCTATGGCTGGCTCGGAGGCGACGAAGTCTCTATTCCTCGTCTCACCGAACAGGCAGCGAGTCTTGCGCTATAGGTTGGAAGGTGGCAATCCGCCCTCCAACGGCGACATCCCTTCACCACAAGGCGATTTCGTTATTGGGCCCTTGCCGCTGCGGATCGGCCTGCAGGAGTGACCGCGTTGCCCAATTTGCGTTCCTCGAATGCGACGGCATGGTGGCACGCGCTACTTTCCGTGATGGTCACTGTCACCGTCCGAGCCTTCGCCGGGAGCGACGGACAGTTTGCCGTGGTGTCGGTTCAGTGCCCAGGCGAGGCGACCGTGATCGAGCAACGCTCGCTTGCGGAGGCGGAGGCGACGGGGGGGGACGAATGCCGGGAGCGGCTAGTTGCCGTCATCGATCCCGAAGCTTCAGCACTTCGGGCAGCTTCGGAGCGGCAGCTCACACAGACGGTAGCGATCAGCGAGAAGCCGGGCTGGCCGAAAACGTTCACGACATTCTCAGGTGGCTCGTTGACGCTGGCGGAACTGGGGGATGCCCGGGGGCTGGCCACGGTTGTGGACATGGAAGACGGCACGGTACATGCGTTCGCGCCCGACGGGCAGTCGCTGCCCGGCTGGCCGGTGCCGTCGCCGACGACGTCGAACGTCGCGATGGCCGCTGTCGATCTGGTAGGCGACCTTTGCGACGAGTTGCTGCTGGCTGCGGGTGCCCTCCACGCCCTGTCGTCGGAAGGCGAGCCGCTGCCGGGCTGGCCGGTCACAGGAGGGGGATTCCTTGGGAGTCTCCCTGTTGGCGCGAGGCTCGAGCCGTGGCACCCTGTTCGCGTGGTCGGAGCGGGGGCCTTGCCGCCCCCCGTGACGGGAACAACCGCCGGAGCGTTCGTCCTCAACGAGTTTGGTGAGTTGCTCCCCGGCTGGCCGGCGGTGATCCCGAAGGGGCGGTTCGCCAGGCCCTTGGCGCAGGGACCGGCGGTGGGGGATGTAACAGGGGACGGGATTGCGGAAGTGGTTGTTAACGTATCCAACGAGGCGCAGGTCTGGGTCTTCGCGAGCAACGGAGAGTCATCTCCGGGATTCCCTGTGACGTTTGGCACCAACATTGACGACCCGTCCCTGGGCGATCTCGATGGGGATGGTATGAAGGAGATAGTCTTCTGGACTGGAAGAACAGACCCATCTGTCCCAAGCCGCGGCGTTGCCGTGCTGAAGGGAGATGGCACCATCACGCCCGGCTGGCCGCAGGTAACCAACGCCATCGGGAACTTCGGCCCTGCTATCGGCGATCTGGACGGGGATGGGCTGCCCGAGGTCGTGGCCTCGACGGTGGGCGGTGCCGGGACCGGTATCCTCGGGGGAGGTGTGTATGTGTGGCGGCACGATGGCACCCCCCTGCCCGGATGGCCCAAGTTCATTGACTTCACGGGGTTTGCGAGACTGCCGGTCGTTGGCGATGTGGACGGCGATGGTCTTGGTGACGTGGTCGCGGTCGGAGGAACGTCGTTTTTGCCGCAGGACACCGTCGTCTATGCTTGGAAAGCGACCGGTGAGCTGGTAGCCGGCTTTCCCATCATGATCCCGGCGCGTTCGCCCGGGGGCCCGGCCATCATCGCCGATATCGACCGGGATGGCATCGTCGATCTTGGGTTTACAACCTGGCCAGGCGCGTTCGCCACCAAGCCCGCCCGTATCCACTGGTTCGACCTGGGCGTCCCGTACCGCCCTGAAGGCATGCAGTGGCCCACATGGGCGCACGACCAGGCGAGAACGGGGTCCTACACTCCGCCCGTGCGGCGAGTAGGGATGGGGTTGGAGATCTCTCCGCCGATCCTCAATGCCATCACCCCGGCTCCGAAACTAAAGGTCGAAGTCACACTGCCGGCCGGTGAAACAGCTGCTCCGACTTCCCTAATCCTGGTCAAGGTGGATGGCGCGGCTGTCGGGCCAATCTCTGGGATCTTGAAGGGCAAGGACGGTGGCAAGGCCTCATCGTCGAAGAAGCTGAAGTTCGAGTTCGACGGGGAACAAATCAAGGCGGTTCTCGGGAACCCGGGAACGCACACCCTGACCTTCCGCTCGGAAGTCATTGGTGGGGTCGGAGGAATCCAGTTCGAGGGGGAGGCGGCTGTGGTTCTCTCCGGGGGTGGCTCCAGAGGAGCATCGGGCACCCACTAGCCGCCCGGGCCGCGGGCCTAGAGTCCCAGCAGCTTGCGGAAGGCTTTCTCGTCCAGGGTCTCGACCCCCAGCTTGGCCGCCTTGTCGGCCTTGGAGCCGGGGTTGGCGCCGATGACCACGTAGTCGGTCTTCTTGCTCACCGACGAGGCCACCTTCCCGCCCCGGTCGGTGACGGCCTTGCCGGCCTGCTCCCGGGTCAGACTCTCCAGCGAGCCGGTCAGGACGAACGTCTTGCCCGCCAGCTCGTCCGACAGCTTCTCGGTGTAGATGATCTCCACCCCGGCGGCGAGCATCTTCTCGATGTTGGCCCAGTTGTGCTCCTCGGCGAAGAAGTGGGCCACCGACCGAGCCAGCTCCGGGCCGATCCCGTCCACCTCCAGCAGCGCCTCCTCGCCGGCGCCCCTGAGGTCCTCCAGCGTCGGGAAGGCGTCCGCCAGCAGGCGCGCCACCGTGGCGCCGATCCCCGGGATGGACAGCGCGGCCAGGAAGCGGTCGAAGGGGACCCGGCGCGCCCGCTGGATCTCCTCCAGGAGGTTGGCAACGCTCTTCTCCTCCCAGCGCTCCAGCTTGACCAGATCGTCGCGCCGCTCCGCCAGGGTGAAGACGTCGGGGATCTCGGCCAGCAGGCCCGCCGCCAGGAGCTGGTCCACCTTCTTGGTCCCCAGGCCGGTGATGTCGAAGGCTTGGCGCGAGGTCAGGTGCAGGATGCGGCCCCGCACCTGGTCGGGGCAGGAGGAATTGAGGCAGTAGGTGTAGGCCCCCACCTCCTCCACCTCGCCGCCGCAGCGGGGGCAGCGCGACGGCATGGTGAACGGCCTCTCCTTCCCCGTGCGCTTCCCGGGGACCACCGAGACGACCTCGGGGATCACGTCGCCGGCCCGCTGCACGAAGACCGTGTCCCCCGCGCGCACGTCCTTGGCCTCCACCTCCCCGGCGGTGTGCAGGGTGGCCCGGGAGACGGTCACCCCGCCGATGGTGACCGGCTCCAGGAGGGCCACCGGCGTCAGGATGCCGGTCCGCCCCACCTGCACCACGATCTCCCTGACGCGGGTGGTCTCCTGGCGCGGCGCGAACTTGAAGGCGATGGCCCAGCGCGGATGGCGCGAGGTGGCCCCCAGCCGGTCCCGCTCCTCCAGGGAGTCCACCTTGACCACCACCCCGTCCAGCTCGTAGGGGAAGCGGTCCCGGCGCGCCTCCATCTCCTGGTGCGCGGCGATGGCCTCGTCGATACCGGCGCACACCGCCACGTCCCGGGACACCGGCACGCCCCAGCCCTTGAGCGCCTCCAGGATGTCCGAGTGGGACGCGAAGCGGCGCCCCTCCACCGCTCCCACCCCCCAGCCGATGAACTCCAGCCCACGGCTGGCGGTGATGGCCGGATCGAGCTGGCGCAGGGAGCCGGCGGTGGCGTTGCGGGGGTTGGCGAAGCGGGGCAGCCCCTTCTCCTCCTGATCGGCGTTGACGGCGGCGAAGCGCTCCAGGGGCAGCAAAACCTCGCCGCGGATCTCCAGCCGCGCCGGCGCCCTGCCGCCACCCGGGTGCAGGGCCAGGGGGACGGAGCGGATGGTCCGGATCTGGGCGGTGACGTCCTCGCCGGTGCCGCCGTCCCCCCGGGTCGCGCCCACGGCGAGCCTCCCCTTCTCGTACACCAGGGAGGCCGACACCCCGTCGTACTTGGGCTCCACCGTGTAGCGGACCGGCTCCCCCTCCTCGCCCCGCTCCAGCCCCCGCCGCACGCGGCCGTCGAACTCGCGCATCTCGTCGGCGTTGAAGGCGTTGTCCAGGGAGAGCATGGGCTCGTGGTGGCGGTGGGAGCGAAACGGACCCTCCACCGGGGCGCCCACGCGCCGGGTGGGGCTGTCCCCGGTGGCGAGATCCGGGTAGGCCTCCTCGATCCCGGCCAGCTCGCGCAGAAGCCGGTCGTAGGCGGCGTCCGACATCGTGGGCTGATCGAGGACGTAATAGCTCCGGTTGGCCTCCAGCAGGGCCTCGCGTAGCTCGGCGGCGCGCTTGCGCGCCGCCATCTTTCCCTTTTTCTTCGACCCGGCCACCGGCTCCAAGATAGCCCATCACCGCAGCGGGGCGTCCGCCGCGCCAACGTCTTGACATGCGCCATGGGATCCGTGAGCATGGTGGTGAGCATCATCATCAAGAGGGGACACATCATGCTGCGCGAAGTGGTCTACCGGGGACTGGAGATGACGCCTCGCATCGAGGAGGCCATGCGCCAGGCGGCGGGCCGCCTCGAGCGCCAGGTCTCGCGGTTCGATCCCGAGACCGCCTTCCTCAGGGTCGTGCTTGCCGATCATCCCCGGCGGCGGCGCTGCGACGTGTCGGCGCGCCTCACCGTGCGCGGCACCGTGCTCCACGCCCGCGAGTCCCTGGCCGAGCCGGCCGCAGCCATCAAGAAGGTGTTCGCCGAGCTGGGCCAGCAGCTCAAGCGCCACGTGAGCCAGGCCCGGCGGGAGCACCTCCGGGACAAGGTCTACCGCCCGGCGCGGGTGCTGGCGGATCAGCTAGCCGCCCAGGCGGCCCGCGAGGCCCGCGCCCTGCGCACCCTGGACACCGATCAGATCGCCCGCCTGCAGCGCTTCGTGCGCCGGGAGGCGTTCTACCGCCGCCTGGACGGGCGCTTCCCCTTCGGCGTCTCCCCCGACTCGGTGGTGGACGACACGGTGGTCCTGGCCCTGGAAGAGGCCGACGAGAAGCCCGCCAAGCTGTCCTACGAGGCGTGGCTGGTGCGCCTGGCCCGGCGCGCCCTGGACCGGCGCGGAGCCGACACCCTGCCGGCCAACGGCGAGGACACCCACCTGGAGTCGGAGGCCTACGAGGCCGGGGTCCTGGCGCCCCCCACCGACGACGACTGGCTCACCTACTTCCAGCCCGACGAGGATCCCAGCGTGGGGGACGTGACCCCGGACCCCACCGTGGCCTCCCCCGAGGACCTGCTGGCCCGCCGCGAGCTCCAGTCCCACGTCCACCGCATCCTGGGGCAGCTCCCCGAGGCCTGGCGTCACGCCTTCACGCTCTGCACCATCGAGGGGTTCGACATCGCCGAAGTGGCCCACAGCCTGGACTCGTCCCACGACCGGGTGCGCGAGCAGGTGGCCCTGGCCACCCAGTTCCTGCGGGAGAAGCTGCGGGACACCGGCTACCGCCGCCCCCGGGGCGAGCACCGGAGCCGCCAGGCCTCCTGACCCGCCCCTCCGGTTGAGGCTTGCCAGGGGTTGGGGTATGCTCTGCCCCATGGCCAAGACCATCGCCAAGCACCAGTTCCTGCCCAAGAACCCCAAGCGCCTCGCCGTGGTGGACCAGACCGGCTGCACCGGCTGCGCCGGCGCGCCGGCCTGCGTCCTGTTCTGCGAGACCGTCACCGTCCGTGACAAGGTGGTGGACGCCATCCGGGTGGTGAAGACCGAGGGGAACCCCTTCGAGCTGGCCTACATCGAGCTGGACAAGTGCATCGGCTGCGCCCTCTGCGCCGAGGTCTGCCCCTGGGAGACCATCCACATGTTCTTCCACGCCGAGGGGCTGGAGAAGGACGAGGAGTTCACCCTCAAGGCCCCGCCGGAGGCGAACCGCCCCCAGGACGAGGCGCCGCCGCCCGCCGGCGACCCGGCCGCCGCCGCGCCGGCCACCCCCTGATCCCCGCGTGGCCGCCAAGCCGGAGGCGGAGCAGAAGGTCTTCGCCACCAACCGCGCTGCACGCTTCAACTACCACATCGTCGAGCGCCTGGAGGCGGGGCTGGTCCTCACCGGCCCCGAGGTGAAGTCCGTCCGGGAGGGGAAGGTGGTCCTCAAGGACGCCTTCGCCGCGGTGAAGGACGGCGAGGTGTTCCTCCACAACATGCACATCTCCCCCTACAGCTACGCCGCCTCGGTGCCCCAGGACCCGGACCGCTCCCGCAAGCTGCTGCTGCACAAGCGGGAGATCGCCAAGCTGCTGAAGCTGACGCGCCAGGACGGCTACACCCTGGTGCCGGTGCGCCTCTATCTCAAGGGCGGCCGCATCAAGTGCGAGCTGGGGGTGGCCAAGGGGAAGAAGCTCCACGACAAGCGCGAGGCCAAGAAGAAGGAATCGGCCCGCCGGGACATCCAGGCCGCCCTGGCCCGCCACCGGAAGGGACGCTGAGCCCGGAAAGGACCTGGAAGCGATCAGGCTGATCTGTTAGATTCCAGGCGCTTTTCCCCGAGGAGGAGGACGGCTTGAGGACGCTGGGGAGCCCCGCGCCGACGGATGATCCGCGCTTCACGGCCCGCCGCAAGGCGCTGTGGAGCGCCTGCGTGGCGGTGGACGACCTGGAGGCCCGCATCCGCCAGGGCGGCCCCGCCAAGTACCGCGATCGGGAGCACGCCCGGGGGAAGCTGCTGGCCCGGGAGCGGATCGCCCGGCTGCTGGATGACGGCTCCCCCTTCCTGGAGCTGGGGCTGCTGGTGGCCCACGACCGCTACGACGGCCAGGCGCCCGCGGCGGGGGTGGTGACCGGCGTGGGCCGGGCCCACGGCCGCGAGGTGGTGGTGGTGGCCAACGACGCCACCGTCAAGTCGGGAGCCTGGTGGCCCGAGACCATCACCAAGATGCTGCGGGCCCAGGAGGTGGCGCTGCGCTGCCGGGTCCCCATCATCTACCTGGTGGACTCGGCCGGGGTGAACCTCCCGTACCAGGACGGGGTCTTCCCCGGCCAGTACGGCGCCGCCCGCATCTTCCACTACAACTCCATCATGCGCATGCTGGGGATCCCCCAGCTGGCGGCGGTGATGGGCCAGTGCGTGGCCGGCGGCGCCTACCTCCCCGCCCTGTCCGACGTCCTCATCATGACCAAGGGGACATCGTTCATGGGCCTGGGGGGTCCCAAGCTGGTGTACGGAGCGCTGCGCGAGTCGGTGGACGGCGAGACCCTGGGAGGGGCCCACACCCACAACGCCCTGTCCGGCGTGGCCCACTACGAGGCGGAGAATGACGACGACGCCCTCACCCGCCTGCGGGACCTCATCGCCCGCCTGCCGCCGCCGGTCCCGGCCCGGGTCGCCCTGCGCGAGCCGGCCCCCCCGGCCCAGGACGAGGGGGAGATCTACGGCCTGATCCCCGAGCAGCACACCTCGGGCTACGACATGTACGAGCTGCTGGCCCGGCTGCTGGACCGCTCCGAGCTGGACGAGTTCCAGCAGGAGTACGCCCGGGAGATCATCACGGGCCACGGCCACCTGGACGGTGTCCCGGTGGGGATCCTGGCCAACCAGCGCACGCCCATCCCGGGGCGCGGCAAGGGGGCCGGCCGCCTGCGCCTGGGCGGCGTGCTCTACACCGAGTCGGCCCGCAAGGCGGCCGAGTTCATCCGCCTGTGCGACCGGCAGGGGACGCCGCTGCTGTTCGTCCAGGACGTGACCGGCTTCATGGTGGGCACCGACGCCGAGCACTCGGGGATCATCCGCGCCGGCGCCGGCATGGTGGAGGCCATGGCCACCGCCCGCGTCCCCAAGATCACCCTGACGGTGGGGCACGCCTCGGGGGCCGGCTACTACGCCATGGCCGGCCAGGGGTTCGACCCCGACTTCATGCTCACCTGGCCCAGCGGCCGGATGGGCGTCATGGAGGGGGCCTCGGCGGTGCAGGCCCTGTTCGGGGACCAGCTTGCGCGGCTGCAGGAGGAGGGTCGTCCCCTCGAGGAGGACCCCGAGCTCAAGGAGAAGGTGGACAAGACGCTGGCCGACTACGAGTCGCACCTGTCGGCCATCTTCGGCGCCGCCCGCGGCTTCGTGGACGCCATCATCGCTCCCAAGGACACCCGCGCCGTCCTGAGCCTGGCCCTGCGGACAGCGCTGAACAACCCGGGCCCGCACCTGGGGAACTTCCAGATGGCCGCCGGCGCGGACATGGGCGACTTCCGCTCCACGGCGCGCAAGTCCGCCGCGGGCAAGCCCGCCGCCCGCAAGGCCCGCCGCCACAGGAAGAAAAAGGCCGGCTCCTGATGCGCAAGGACGCCATCCGCATCGGCAACGGTCAGGGGTTCTGGGGCGACTCCCCCGACGCCCCGGTCCAGATGGTGGAGGACGGCCCGCTGGACTTCCTCGGCCTGGACTACCTGGCCGAGGTCACCATGTCCATCATGCAGAAGCTCAAGCGCCGCAACCCCCAGGCTGGGTACGCCACCGACTTCGTGGAGCTCATGGAGCGGCTGCTGCCGCGCCTGATCGAGCGCAACGTGAAGGTCCTGGCCAACG